>SKTN01000409.1 GCA_007117945.1 Nitriliruptoraceae bacterium
CCTGCCGGGCGTGCCCTCAGCGTGGCTCCTGGGGGAGCTCGCTGACCTCCTCGGGGAGCTGGTTGATCAGCGTCGGCGTCGCCCGGGCGACGTAGGCGAGCACGTGGGCCTCGGCCTGCTCCGGCCAGCCCTGCTCGCGCACCGCAGCGGTCATCAGCTGGGCCCAGCGCAGTGCCGCCTCGGGGGTGATCGGGAAGGGGGCGTGGCGTCGGCGCAGCCGCGGGTGGCCGCGCTCGCGGCCGTAGACGTCACCGCCGCCCCAGTACTGGGCGAGGAACAGCGCGAGGTGGTGCTTGACCGGCTCGAGGTCGTCGGGGTACATCGGCCGCAGCAGGGGGTCCTCGGCCACCCGGGCGTAGAAGGCTTCGACCAGCGACGTGAACGCAGCCTGCCCGCCCACGGCATCGTGGACCTCGTGGGGTGCGAGTTCGCGGGGTGCCACGCCGTCGGGCTCCTGGGGGTGGGGCGCCGTCATCACAACGCTCGTTCGTAGTAGGCGACGTCGAGGTAGCGGCCGAACTTGTGGCCGGCCTCGGTAAGGGTGCCGCGCAGGGTGAAGCCGTGCCGGCGGTGGAAGGCCTCCGAGCCCTCGTTCGGCAGCGCGATCACGGCGTAGGCCCGGTGGAAGGCCTCGTCGGCCTCCAGGCGGGTGAGCAGCGCACCGTAGAGCGCCCCACCCACCCCGGCACCGGTGGCGTCGGGCGCGACGTAGACGCTCAGCTCCACGGAACGGTCGTAGGCGGGCTTGGGTCGGAAGGGCTGGGTCTCCACGAAGCCCGCCACGGCACCCGCCACCTCGGCGACCAGGAGCTGGTGGCGCCCGGCGGTGACGTGGGTCGCGAACCGCTCCTGCCACTGACGGGGCGTCCGCACCTCCGTGTTGAAGGTGATGGTGGTGCGCAGGACGTAGTGGGTGTAGATCGCTGCGACGGCCGGGAGGTCGGCGACGCCGGCGTCACGCACGTGGGGCGCCGCGTCGGCGGCGTGGTGGGCCTGGTGGGCCGGGGAGGAGGGCATGGCCACGACGGTAGCGCCGGGCTTCTGGGACCCGCAGCGCGGCCTGTGGCCATGGGGCCTGCCAGGTCCGACACCCGTGCGCGTGGGCTCTGCAGCGCGGCCTTGTGCCGTGGCGCCGCTGTGGCCAGACCCCACCCGCGCCCCTCAGGTCCGCAGCGTCGCGTCGAAGCGCCGGATCGCCACCTGCAGCCCCGCGGTGCCCAGGGCGACGAGCACGGCGGCGTGGGCCAGGAGCGTCCACGAGAGCAGGCCGAGCATCAGGCCGCGCACCACCTCGACACCGTGGTAGAGCGGGGAGACCAGAACCAGCCAGCGCACGCCCTCGGGGTAGACCTCCAGGGGGAAGAAGGTGGCGGAGAACAGCAACAACGGCAGCAACACCAGCTGCACCAGGTCGAAGTCCTGCCAGGACCGCATGAAGCTGGTCGCCGCGAGCCCGAGCCCGGCGAAGGTGAACCCGATCAGCATCGCGGCGGGCAGCGCCAGCAACGCCCAGGGCGAGACCACCAACCCCGCCACCCACGCCACGAGGAGGAACCCGACGGCGTACACGCTGCCGCGCAGCAGCGCCCACAACAGCTCGCCGACGGCGACGTCCCGCGGGGTCATCGGCGTGGCCAGCACGGCGTCGTAGACCCGTCCCCACTTCAGCTTGGCGAAGACGTTGAAGGTGGACTCGTAGGCCCCGCCGTTCATGGCGGAGACCGCCAGCAGGGCCGGCGCCACGAACACGCCGTAGGGGATCGACTCCCCACCGGGGCCCTCCACCTCACCGACGAGCGCGGCGACCCCCACCCCCATCGCGAACAGATAGAACACCGGCTCGAACAGCCCGGAGACGAAGATCATCCAGGACCGGCGGTTGGCCATGGCGTTGCGTTCCACCATCCGCACCGCGCGCCCGAGCAGCAGGGGCGGAGTGGTCCGCAGGCCCAGCACCTGACTGCGGTACGCGTCGACGGCGGTCATGGCCTGAGCCGTCGGTCGAAGGTCCGGGCACCGACGGCCACCCCGGCCACCAGCAACAGCACCACGACACCGAGGTGGAGCTGCCAGGCCATCGCCGGCTGCGTCCCGAGCGCCAGCGCGCGGGTGAGCTCCACCCCGTGCCACAGGGGCAGCACCCGGGCCACGGCAGCGGCCGCCGGAGGCAGCTGCTCCACGGGGAAGAAGGTGCCGGAGAACAGGAACAGCGGCACGACCACGAAGCGGTTCAGGCCCGCCAGGAACTGGTCGCGGACCAGGAGCACGACCCCGGCGCTGAGCACGGCGCAGAAGGCGACCCCGGTCAGCACGGCCGGCCCGAGCGCCAGCAGCCCCCGGTGGAGCGGCACCGCACCGAACGCGGCCGCGACCACCACGAACACCGTGCCGATCACGCTGATGCGGATCGTGGCCCACAGCAGGTTGCCGAGGTGGAGATCGCGGGGCCGCACGGGGCTCGCAACGGCGGTGTGGTAGGTCTTGACCCAGCGCGTCCCCCCGAGCACCGGGAAGGTCCCGTCGGCCGCACCGGCCTGCATCGCCGAGGCCGCCAGCAGCCCGGGGGTCAGCCAGGCGAGGTAGCCCACCTCCCCGATCGGCCCGCCCCGGTCGGCGTCCACCAGCTGTCCGAGCCCCAGGCCCATCGCCGCGAGGAACAGCACCGGGGTCACGATCGCGCCGATGGTGGTGCCCCGCCAGGTATGGCGGTAGGAACGGGCGTGGCCCTCCAGCACCCGCAGCGCGATGGGGGTCGCCATCACTCCACCAGCTGGCGGCCGGTGAGCCGCAGGAACACGTCCTCGAGGCCGGAGCGGCGGGTCAGCACCGCGGTGGGCTCCACACCCCGCTCGTGGGCCTCGCGCACCAGGGCGTCCCCGTCGTCGGCGTACACCAGCGTGCGGTCCGGGAGCACCTCGATGCGATGGCCCGTCGGGGCCAGCAGCGCCGCGACATCCACCTCGCTGTCGGGTGGGAAGCGCAGCTCCACGACCTCGCGGGTGGCGTGCTGGCGGATCAGCTGGCTCGGGGCACCCTCGGCGACGATGCGGCCGCGGTCCATGACCACCAGCCGGTCGCAGAGCTGCTCGGCCTCGTCCATGTAGTGGGTGGTCAGCAGCAGGGTGATACCCCGCTGCTTGAGGCGGAACAGCCGATCCCACAGCACGTGGCGGGCCTGGGGGTCCAGGCCGGTGGTCGGCTCGTCGAGCAGCAGCACCTCCGGGTCGTTGATCAGGGCCCGGGCGATGACCACGCGGCGCTTCATCCCACCCGACAACGGGTCGACCTGGGCGCTGCGGCGCTCGTACAGCTGCACGAACTCGAGCAGCTCGTCGATCCGTTCCCGGATGACCCGTCTGGGCAGGTCGAAGTAGCGACCGTAGATCGCGAGGTTCTCCGCGACCGTGAGCTCCTGGTCGAGGGCGTCCTCCTGGGGCACCACGCCGAGCCGGGCTCTGAGCTGCGCTCCCTGGGTATCGGGGTCCATCCCCAGCACTCGGAGGTGGCCCGCGGTGACGGGCGAGACGGCACCGATCATCCGCATCGCCGAGGTCTTGCCCGCCCCGTTGGGCCCGAGGAACCCGAAGGCCTCGCCCGGTGCCACCTCGACGTCGATGGCGTCGACAGCGGTGAAGCTGCCGAACCGCTTGGTGAGGCCACGGGCCTCGACGACCGGGGTCATCTAGTAGAGGCCGGCGGGGCGGAAGCGGGCGTCGTGGGCGCTGATGGCGAAACGGTCGGTCATGCCCGAAACGTAGTCCACCGCGGCGCGCAGGTCCGACGAGTCGGCCAGGCGGTAGGTGGCGGGGATCTCCTCCGGGTGGGCCTCGAAGTGGGCCACGAGGTCGCGGATCACCTTCACGCCCCGTGCGCTCTGAGCGCGGGCCTCGGGGCGCAGGTAGACGTGGTCGAACATCCAGGTGCGCAACTCGTGCATCGCCGCGAGGTCGTCGGGCGGCATCGTGACCTCACCGGCCGCCACGGAGGCGTCGACCACCATGGTGATCATCGTGTCGATCCAGCGGCGCCCGGGCGGGCCGAAGCGCGCAACGAGGTGGTCGGGGAGCCGGGCGGGGTCCAGCACGCCGGCGCGCTGCGCGTCCTGGGCGTCGTGGGCGAGGTAGGCGATGCGGTCCGCGAAACGGCAGATCATGCCCTCGGGGGTGAAGGGGGGCGGGTCGTTGCGCCAACTGGACTGGCTGATGCCGTCGCGGACCTCCGGGGTCAGGTTGAGGGGCTCGAGCACCTCCACGATCCGTACCCCGTGGATGGCGTGCTGCCAGCCCTCAGGCAGCAGGGGCGAGAGCGCGTCCTCACCCGTGTGACCGAAGGGGGCGTGGCCGATGTCGTGGGCCAGGCAGATCGCCTCGGTCAGCGCCTCGTTCAGGGCCAGGGCGTTGGCGATCGAGCGGCCGACCTGGGCCACCTGGAGGGTGTGGGACAGCCGGGTGACGAAGTGGTCGCCGTCGGGGTTGAGGAACACCTGGGTCTTGTGCTTGAGCCGCCGGAAGGCCTTGGCATGCAGGATGCGGTCCCGGTCGCGCTCGAAGGCGGTGCGGTAGGGGTCCTCGGGTTCGGGGACGTCGCGGGGTCGCGCGTCGGCGGCGCGGGTGGCGATCGGCGAGAGGGTCGCCTGCTCCTCCTGCTCGCGCACCTCGCGGGTGCGGCGGCGCAGCGGCGCACCCACTGGCGCTGCCGGGTCGCCGCCCGGGGGCGGTGGCGGATCCTGCGACACCTGCTGTACCTCCCGTCCGCGTCGAACCGCGAGTGCCGGGCCGGTGCAGCCCGTCCCGTGCCTGCCGGTCGCGTTCCCGCCGACCTCCCGCACGCCCTGCACGGCCGTACCGGGCGGCGTCACCCCGGAGGTGTACCCCACCGCGGCCGTCGGGTGGTCGACTGTCCCCGGCTCAGCCGCTCAGCCAGCAGCCAGGCCACCACCCACACCAGGTCCTCGGGGAGGTCACCGGCCCGTGGCTCGAGGTCGTGGACGGGGCGTGTAGCCAGCCGTTGGGTGGCCGTGAGCACCTCACGATCCGCTGCGTCCCGTACGGACCAGCGCCGGCGCCACCAGCGCCGACCGACGGGTTCGATGCGGTGCCGGGCGCCTGCCACCTCGATGTCGTAGCGCTCGCCGAGGGGGCCGTCGCGGGTGATGGTCGCACGCTCCCCACCGTCCTCGTCCGCCACCCACCACTCCCCCGATGCCGGCGGGTGGTTGACCTGGCGCGCCCAGCCATCGAGGTGGCGGATCGTGCCGCTGGCGTGGTCGGCCGCCACCTCGAGGTCGCACACGCGCCGGCCGTCGTGGACCACGACGGTCATCCGCGGTGGGCCGGGCTCGCGATGGACCTCGAGGCGCGTGTCCCCACCCCCGGCGTGGCGCCGGCTCACCCGTCGCCGGTCCGTGGCTCGGGCCGGCCGGGCTGACCGTCGAAGTCGAAGCCGCGCTTGGGCACGAGCACGCTGCGGGTGAACTCACACACGATCACCCCGTCCTGGTTGTACCCGATGGTGCGGACCTTCACGACGCCGCGGTCGGGCTTGGAGCGGGACTCGCGCGCCTCAAGGACCTCGGTCTCCGAGTAGATCGTGTCGCCGTGGAAGGTGGGGTTGGCGTGCTTGAGCGACTCGATCTCCAGGTTGGCGATCGCACGGCCGGAGATGTCGGGGACCGACTGCCCGAGCACGATGGAGTAGACGAGGTTGCCGACCACCATGGCCTTGCCGTGGGGGGTGGCCGCGGCGGCGTAGTTGTCGTCGGAGTGCAGGGGGTGCTGGTTCATCGTGATCGAGCAGAAGAGGATGTCCTCGGCCTGCGTGATCGTCTTGCCCGGCCAGTGCTTGTAGACCTCCCCCACCTCGAAGTCGTCGAAGAAGCGGCCGAAGTCGGCGGTCGGCATCGTGGTTCCTCCTGGCTGCGCGCTCACGACCCTGCGCGCGGTGCGCCGGGCCAGGCTCCCGGCGCCATCGTCGTCGGGCGGCGGGGTGCAGCGCAAGCCGGGAGGGTTCGCCCGGGGGTCGCGGTCATCTTCCCGAAGCCTCCTCGGGCGGGACGACCTCCACGATCACGCGCTCGCTGATGTCCCGCGGCTCCAGGTACCGCAGCAGCGCCTCCTGGTCCCCCTCCAGCACCTCCCGGGAGGTGTCCGCAGCCAGGCGTGCGCACCACGAGTAGCTCCCGGGCTCCACGGTGGCCCCGCGCTCCCGCACGCACACGCGTCGTGGAGCACCCTCCTCCTCGGGCTCCTCCACCAGGGCGATCACGGCGACGACCTCGTCCGGCACGGGGCCGAGCACGGAGTACACCGTGGTGGCGGAGGCTGCGCCGAACACGATGCCCAGGAGCACGAGCCCGATGGTGAGGGTGGTCCGACGCACGGTCTCCCGGCCGCTGCGGGCGATCCAGCGCTTCATCACCCAGGCGACGACCAGGGCGACGACCCCCGCGATGATGACCCTGATCGGCACCGGTCCCGTCCTCCGCAGCAGCCACAGCGATCGCCCGTGGACCGCGCCTCCCCCACGGTAGGGCCCGGTGGAGGCCGGCGCCGCCGGTTCGTCCGCGGAGCGGGCCTGCGCCTACCGTGACCTCCCGGCCGGACCGCGCAGGGGCCGCGCGCCACCGGTCGTACACACACCCTGGGAGGCACGGTCGATGCGGAGCCCGAAGGACGTCTTCAAGCCACTGGCGATCGGGGCACCCGAACCCGTACGGGAGGTCCCACGCCGACCCTCCCGGATGATCCACTTCTTCGACCCGTCGAACCCCAAGATGGTCGCGAAGGTGCCCGACATGGCGCCCAAGGTCGACGTGCTCCTCGGCAACCTCGAGGATGCGATCCCGATCGACCGCAAGGAGGCCGCGCGGGCCGGGCTCGTGGAGGTGGGCCGCACCGTCGACATGGGCGCGACCCAGCTGTGGGTCCGGGTCAACGCCCTCGACTCGCCGTGGATCCTCGATGACCTGATCACCCTGGTCACCGAGATCGGTGACGCCCTCGACGTGGTGATGCTGCCCAAGGTCGAGGGCGCCGAGGACATCCACTACGCCGACCGGCTGCTCGCCCAGCTCGAGGCCCGGGCCGGGTTGACGGAGCCGATCCTGCTCCACGCGCTGCTCGAGACCGCGCGCGGGGTCGCGAACGTCGAGGAGATCTGCCTCGCCTCGCCCCGGATGCAGGGGCTGTCGCTCGGGCCCGCCGACCTCGCCGCCGATCGGCGGATGAAGACCACGCGGGTCGGGGGCGGGCATCCCGGCTACCTGGTGCGCGAGGACCCACCGGCCGGCGGGGAGATCGACGCCGCCGGACGCGCCACGGCCCAGCAGGACCTGTGGCACTACACCCTGGCACGGATGGTGGACGCCTGCGGGCTCGCGGGCATCCTCCCTTACTACGGCCCCTTCGGTGACATCAAGGACGTGGTGGCCTGCGAGGACCAGTTCCGTAACGCCTACCTGCTGGGCTGCGTCGGCGCATGGAGCCTGCACCCCGTGCAGATCGACATCGCGAAGCGCGTGTTCTCCCCCGAGGCCAGCGAGGTCGCGTGGGCCAAGCGGGTCGTCGAGGAGATGGGTGACGGGTCAGGTGCGGTCATGATCGACGGCAAGATGCAGGACGATGCCACCTACAAGCAGTGTCTGGTGGTCCTGGACCTCGCCCACTCCCTCGCGGAGCGCGACCCCGAACTCGCGGAGGCCTACGAACTATGAGCACACCGAGCGATGTCCTGACCCGGCCCCGCCGGACGGTGCTGTACCTCCCCGGCGCCAACGCCCGTGCCCTGGAGAAGTCGAGGACGCTGGACGCCGACAGCCTGATCCTCGACCTCGAGGATGCGGTCGCACCCGATGCCAAGGCAACCGCCCGAGACCAGGTCCGTGCGGCGGTGGCTGAGGGCGGATTCGGGCACCGTGAGGTCCTGGTGCGGGTCAACGGGCTGGAGACCGGATGGTTCAACGAGGATGTCGCGGCCCTGGCTGCGGCACCGCCTTCCGGGGTACTGGTCCCGAAGGTGTCCACGGTCACCGACGTGCACGCCGTCGAGTCGGCACTGGAGCGCGCCGGGGTCCCCGATGACGTGCCGCTGTGGGCGATGCTGGAGACACCGCGCGCCGTGCTCGATGCCGGCGAACTGGTGCACGCCTCCGACCGTCTGATCGGGTTCGTGCTGGGCACCAACGACCTGGCCAAGGAGCTGCGCGCTGCACATGTCCCCGGGCGAGCGCCACTGCTGCCGTCGCTCGCCTGGTGCCTGCTCGCCGTCCGTGACGCGGGCAAGGTCGCGATCGACGGCGTCTACAACAACCTCGACGACGCCGAGGGTTTCTCTGACGAGTGTCACCAGGCGAAGGAGCTCGGCTTCGACGGCAAGACGGTCATCCATCCCAAGCAGTTGGCGGCCTGCAACGCGGCCTTCACCCCGGCCGAGGAGGAGGTGGCGGCGGCGCGTGAGGTGATCGCCGCCTTCGAGGCTGCGCAGTCGGAGGGACGGGGAGTGGTCACCGTCGACGGCAAGCTGATCGAGGCCCTGCACGTCGAGCAGGCGCAGACGACCCTCGCCCGTGCCGAGGCGATCGAGGCGCGCGAAGGCTGAGCGTGACAGGGGCGACCCAGCAACGGTCACCGACCTGACCGGACCATCGGCGGGGCCCTGCTCCCCGGGAACCCCGGGATCGGCGGGGCCCTGCCGGCCGGCAGCCCCAAGATCGGCGGGGCCACCGTGGCGCGAAGTGCTGTCGCGCGACAGGGTGCACGGGCGTCGCGTCCCCGAGGGGGCACTGACACCGGTGACCCGGGCACAGCGGCCTCGCCGCCGACCCCCGGGCCAGGTGGCCACGACGGGCCACGGTCCGACACGCCCGACAGGGCCACGGTGGGCCGGTAGACGACGGTGACACGCGGGGCCCGGTACGCACTGATCAGCGCGGGCTGCTGGGGCCCCTGCCCACCAGATGGCCCCTCCTCCCCCGGCGTCGAACCCGTGGCGGTACCGCGGGCGACAGCGCCGAACAGGGTCGGGAAGGTGACCGTGTCGCCCTCGATCTGCACCCGGCGGTCCGACGCGTCGAACCGGCGGTGGTGACGGCGACAGAGCAGCAGGGCGTTGTCGACCGACAGCTCGCCACCCTCGGCGAAGGCCTCCTGCCCATGGGCGACATCGCACCAGGCCGGCGGGGCGTCACAGCCCGGCCAGACACAGCCCTGATCGCGCACCTGCAGCGCACGCCACAGCCCCAGTGGCACCGTGCGCACCTTCGTGGAGACCTCCATCGGCGCACCATCGGCGTCCACCACGAGACGCAGGAGTTGGCTGCCATCCACCAGATGGCGCAGGTTGGCGCCGCAGACCGGCTGGCCGGAGGCCAGCAGCCGTCCGGCGGTGTTGGTGGCGTCGTCCTCGAGGCGGGCGAACTGCTCCGCCGTGAACACCACCACGACCTGGGGACGCACACCGTGCTGCGTGGGTGCCTCCCCCGCCCGCAACGCGACCTCGCACAACTGCTCGAACGCGTCCGCGGAGCGCTGTTCGGGGGTGCGGTGCTCACCGGGGGTGTCAGGGCGGCGGAACGCCCGGAGTGCCACCCGGGCCTGCTCGGCAGCGGTGCCGTACAGCAACCCGGAGAAGGCGAACCCTCCGTCGGGGGTGTCGGTGGCACGCAGCCGCCGTGCGCGATGCTGGCGCTTCGCGTCCCTGGCGAGCCCGGCGGGTCGGACGCGAGCCAGCACCTCACGGGCCTTGCGACCGAAGGCCACGGCGTCGTGCACAGCGGCCAGGGACAACAGCTCGGACTCGACGTCGCGACGCTCACCCGCGTCCACCTCGGCCAGGATCCGGGCGATCAACTGGGCCTGAGCGGCGTCCAACTCCCCGTCCTTGAGAGCCTGCCCCGTAGCCGCGTGATCCCGGGCAGCATCCCCGGCTTCCACGACACGTTTCGCCTCGGACCGCGACAGACGCTGCTGATCAGCGAGCCTCCGCTGGTGCTCCCGGCGCGCGACCGAGCGTGGTCCCCGGTCCGTGGCCGCGACCCGACGGGCCTGGGCGACGGCGGCGAACCGGGCACGGGCGCCCTCCAGCTGCCGCACGGGTCGGGCCAGCCGGCCCAACACCGCCTCGAGGGCCTGCTCGTCCGCCGCATCCAGGAGCCCATCCGGGACCCCAGCCAGACCGGCGACGGCGACCTCGACAGCGGACACCAACTCGCCCAGTTCACCGGCTCCCGGAACCGGGCCCGACGAGCCAGAAGGACCCGCGGAGCCAGAAGGACCCGCGGAG
>SKTN01000077.1 GCA_007117945.1 Nitriliruptoraceae bacterium
GCCGCGCCGGACACGACGAACACGTCGCGCAGGAGGGTGAGCCGCTGGAAACCCCGCAGGCCCAGCTTGGGTGCCCACAGGAAGCGGCGCAGGTCCCAGTTGGTGTCGGGCAGGGTGTCCTTCGTCCAGCGCCTGCCCGACTCCAGCACCGTGACGCGGTAACCCTTCTCGGTCAGGCGCAGGGCAGAGACGCTGCCACCGAACCCGCTGCCGATGATGGCCACATCGGTGTCGAACCCCATCGAAGCGTCTCCCCTCGCGACCGGGCGGCAAGCTTTGCACGTGGCGAGCCGAACGCGGTGGTCGGGGCGTCACCCCGTGGGCACGACCTGCCCACCGAGCAGGTTGCGGGTCACGTGCTCGGGAGCCTCCTCGTGGTGGCTGAACGCCATCGTCAGCTCGCCGCGGCCCCCCGTCAGGGCGCGGTAGCGGGCGGCGAAGGTGGCCAGTTCCGCCTCGGGCGCCGCGGCCCGCACCACGGTGCGGCCGTCACCGGTGGTGTCGGTGCCCGCGATCCGTCCGCGCCGGGCCGACAGCTCGGCCATCACCGTGCCGGTGTGCTCGTCGGGCACCGTGAGCTCCAGGGTGGCGATGGGCTCGAGCAGCACCGGCGTCGCCTCGGCAACCGCGGCGCGGAAGGCGAGGATGCCGGCCATCTGGAAGGCGGCGTCGGAGGAGTCGACGCTGTGGTGCTTGCCGTCGAACAGGCGCACGGCGACATCGACCACGGGTGCGCCGAGCAGGGGGCCGGTGCGCATGGCCTCACGCACGCCCTTCTCCACGGAGGGGATCAGGCTGGAGGGGATCGCGCCGCCCACGATGGCGTCCTCGAAGCGGAAGCCCTCGCCGCGGGGCAGCGGGGTCAGCTCGATGTGCGCCACCCCGTACTGTCCGTGGCCGCCGGTCTGCTTGACGTGCTTGCCGAGGCCCGCCGCCGCGGCGGTGATCGTCTCCAGGTAGGCGATCGGTGCGTCGTCGACCTCCACCTCGATGCCGGCCCAACGGCGCAGGCGTTCCAGGGTGACCTCGACGTGGATCGGACCCTGGAAGCCGAAGACCCGACCGTCACCACCCGGGTCGGGGGTGATGGCGGGGTCCTCCTCCAGGGCCCGGCGCAGCGCGCCGGTGAGCTTGTCGTCGTCCCGGGCGGTGATGGCACGCAGCGTCACGCGGTGGTAGCCGGGTGGTGCAGACGGTGGGGTCAGCTCCACCCGGGCACCCTCGGCGACCAGCAGGTCCCCGGTGCGCACGTCGTCGAGCTTGGCCACGGCGATGAGGTCACCGGCCTCCACACCGGTGGTGGGCAGCTGCTCGCGCCCGCGCAGGCAGAACAGCTGGTGGAGGCGTTGGCGCTGCCCCGTGCGCTGCACGGTGAGCTCGTCGTCGACGTGGAGTTCGCCCGAGAGCACCCTGAGCAGGTTGATCCGGCCCACGTACTGGTCGCTGAAGGTCTTGGCCACGTAGGCCACCGTCGGGCCGTCGTGGGGGAGGGGGTGGGGCGCCTCCGCCGGTGAGGGGCACTCCTCCACGAGGAAGCGGAGCAGCTCGGCGACCCCACGGCCGTCGATCGCGGAGCCGCACAGCACGGGGAAGAAGCCGCCTTCGGCGATCCCGTGGGCGAACACCGAGGCGACCACCTCCGGCGCGGGCAGCTCGCCCTCGAGGTAGGCCTCGAGCAGCGCGTCGTCGTTCTCCACCACCGCCTCGATCAGCGCCTCACGGTGCGCCGCGGCGGTCGCCTCGAGCTCCGGCGGGACCTCCCAGCTGCGGCGCTGGCCGCTGGGCAGCTCGACCACGCAGCCGTGCAGGACGTCGACCAGGGCGGTGAGTCCACCCGGTCCCGTCACGGGCAGCTGCACGGGCGCCACGCGGTCGCCGAAGCGCGCACGCAGGTCCGCGAGGCACCGGTCGTGGTCCGCGCGCTCGCGGTCGAGACGGTTGAGGAACACCACCCGCGGCAGGCCCTGCTCGGCGCAGGCCCGCCACAGCTGCTCGTCCTGGGGCTGGAGCCCCACGGTGGCGTCGATCACCAGGACAGCGGCGTCGGCGGCGAGCAGCGCGGGGTGGACGTCACCGAGCACCTCGGCGCCCCCGGGAGCGTCCAGCACGTTCAGCTTCACCTCGTCGAAGGTGAAGGCGACCGCAGCCAGGGAGAGCGAGTGCCCGCGCGCCCGCTCCTCGGGCTCGTGGTCCACGGTGGGGCAACCGGCACCGTGGGGTGCGGTGTGGCCCGCGGCTGCCAGCATGGCCTCCACGAGGGTGGACTTGCCCGTGGCGGTATGCCCGATGACGAGCACGTTGCGGACACGTTCGGTGGGGACGGCGCAGGCAGCCATGGCACCGGGCTCGCGGGCGTCTCCGGTGCCGCAGCGGCGCCGCTGCCGACGCGGCTCACCCACCCGCGTGCAAGGCGCCATCATGCCACGGGCGGGCTCCGCCGCGTCGTGGCATCCGGCCCGCCTCCAGCAGCCGTTGGTCCCGTGGTCGCGCTGCAGGCCCGTGGTGCGGTGCGCTGCACCCCCAACCGTCGATCCGTCCGCATCAGGGTCAGCCGTCGGTGGGTTCGGCAGCGGGTGGTGCTGGATGGGCACGAACCGGCGTGGCTGCGGTTGCTCGTGGCAGCGGGTGAGCAGGGCAGCGGGGCGAGGTCACGGAGGCGGGACCGCCC
>SKTN01000142.1 GCA_007117945.1 Nitriliruptoraceae bacterium
CCTGACCTGCCGGGGTGACCAGTTCCATCAGCGTGTCCGCGGCCTCCTCACCCAACGACGCCGCGGCGGCACGGCGTAACGCGGCGCGGCGGCGTTCCTCGACCGGCATGATGGCACCTCCCCGACGACCAGGCAACGCGGTCACGGGAGGGCGGGGTGCGGTCACCGGCGGGAACGCTCCCGTCGAGGTTGTGGACGACGGCGGTCTGCCGGGGTCGCCCCGAACGCGCAGCCCGTGAGGCCGAAGGCCAGCCCGTCGGTTGCCACGACCGACACCAGCGGGCAGAGCACCGCGGCCCGGGTCCTGGGGTGATCGCCCCGCGGAGCCCCTGTCAGCGGGGGCGGTCAGCCGGTGCTCCGCCCCGCTGCACGGCGGCCGCATGGATCGCCCTGGCGGGTGGGCCGAACCGACGGCTGACCTGGGTTGCGCCGGTAGCACTATGGTGACGCCACGCAGTGACGATCTCACCATGTTCCGACCGGGCTGATGACCGTGGACACGCCGAGGCAGTTGCTCCGCTGGACGGTCCCAGGAACCGTCTTCGTCATCATCCTGATCGCCGCAGGGACCGTGCTGTGCGTTCCTCTCACGTGCGATGTCTCGCCCCCGCAGACCGTTGAGGTCGCCTTCCTCTTCGCAAGCGTCCTGCCGGTCGGGTTCCTGCTCTACCAGCTCTACTTCCTCGGTTACCACAGGGGACGGCGGATCGGTACGCCCGTGGACCGATCGCTGTCTGTTCTCCTCCACCTCAGGGAGCACGCGCCTGCAGGATCCCTCGAGTCTCTCGCTTGGCGCACAGGTTGGCCGCTTGAGAATGCCGATGGGACGATGACTACGTCCGCCCGGCGGGTTCCACTCCTCGGCACCCTCAACATCCTCAAGAAGGAGCACAGGGACAGGCGGTCGATCCATGCGTTCCAACGCAGGCACGCGGAGAATGCCGCTGTACTCATGACGTTGATCGAGTCGATCACCGACGATGCGAGACCGGGCCGCGAGTGGATGCGTACGGAGTACACCACCCTCTCGGACATCTATCACGCGCAGGGTGCGTCCCGGAGCGCGATCGCCTGGGGCAGCATCCTCAGCCTGGCCTTCTTCAGCCCCATCTTCTTCGACGGCCCTGTCGGGAGCTGGTCACTCCACGCGGTCGTGACGGCATCCTTCGGCATAGCGCTCTGGCTGGTCCTCCACCACTCTCGTACGCACACGCTCAACCGACTCGTAGCCACCCTGCAGTACGGGCTGATGGAGGCGCTGTTCAACACGCCCGACGCCTGACCACAGGTGCGCGCAGGTCGCGATGCCGCATGCCCTCGCACGAGCCGAGACGTCAGCCCTTCATCTCCTCCAGCAACCGCTCGAGCGCGTCACGCCAGTGCGGCAACTCGAGCAGCCCCGACGCCTCCGCATGGAGCGGGTCCAGCACCGACCATGCGGGACGCGGAGCGGGACGCTCCAGAGCGGAGGACGGCTGCGGGGTCAGGTCCGCCTCGACGCCGGACATCTCGAACACCGCTGCGGCCAGCTCGTACCAGCTGCATGTGCCACGGTTGGTGCGGTTCCAGGTGCCGTAGCGATCGGAGCGGGCGAGCTCGACGATCGCCCGGGCGAGGTCGCGGGTCCAGGTCGGCGAACCGAACTGGTCGTCAACCACCGCTACCTCCCCACGCTCACGAGCCAGCTGCAGCATCGTGGCGACGAAGTTGCGGCCCCGCGCTCCTGACACCCACGAGGTGCGCACGATGTGGTGCTCCGCAAGGGTCCGTCGCACGAGCTCGTCCCCCGCCGCCTTGCTGCGCCCGTAGGCGTTGACGGGGGCCACCGCGTCAAACTCACTCCAGCCCCGCGGCTGCCCGGCGCCGTCCACCGGCGCCGGCCCTGAGAACACGTGGTCGGTCGACACCGTGATCAGCCGCGCCCCGCGCCGCGCGCAGGCGCGGGCCAGCCACCACGGGCCCAGGGCGTTGACCCGGTGGGCCCGGGCCGGGTCGGTCTCGCAGCCGTCAACGTCGGTCCAGGCGGCGGCGTTGACCACCACCTCGGGCCGGTAGGCGTCGACGGCCGCACGCACGGCGTCCTCATCACCGACATCGAGGTTGCCGTGCTCGATCGCGATCAGGTCACCGACCCCTGGCGCCACCTCGGCGAAGGCCTCGACGAGGTCGCGACCGAGCTGCCCGCCAGCGCCGGTGATCAGGACCTTCACGTGCCCGTCCCCCGCCGCAGGGACGCACCGGTCTCCTTGAGCAGGCGCCACCAGTCCTGGTGGGTGCGGTACCACTCGATGGTGGCCGCCAGCGCGTCGTCGAGGTCGTGGGCCGGCTCCCAGCCCAGTGCACGCACCTTGGCGGTGTCCACGGAGTAGCGCAGGTCATGGCCGGGCCGATCGGGCACGCGGTCGATCATCTCCTCGCCCACCCCGACGGCCGCGAGCAGGCGGTGGGTGAGCTCGAGGTTGGTCAGCTCGTTGCCCGCACCGACGTTGTAGACCTCCCCAGGGGTGCCCCGCGTGAGCACCGCCCACTGGGCCGCGCAGTTGTCCTCCACGTACAGCCAGTCACGCACGTTGGAACCGTCGCCGTACAGCGGCACCCGCAGCCCGTCCAGCAGGTTGGTCACGAACAGCGGGATCATCTTCTCCGGGTAGTGGTACGGCC
>SKTN01000141.1 GCA_007117945.1 Nitriliruptoraceae bacterium
CCGAGGGGCTACAGGGGGTGGACGACCCACACGTTGGCCTCGACGTAGACGGCGTGGTCGTGCCGCAGGTCGACGTGCACCGGCGCGAGCGCACCCGGCACGACCGTGGGCCCCGAGCGGTCGAAGGCGACACCGGTCCAACTGCGCCACTGCTCGAGCGTCCCGGTGATCGTCATCGACGTGGGGCAGACGTCGTGGATGGAGCCGCCCGCCCGGACATGCAGCCGCAGCCACGGGTCGATCGGCAGCCCGTCCCCCCGCGTACGGTTGGCGTACTCGGCCATCGGGGTGTGTGGCTGCTCGTGCTTGCGGCTGGGCCGTACCGGTGCGACCAGTTCGCTGACGCCGATGCTGCGGGCTGCGTCCTTCATCGCGTCCAGCAGTCGAAGCGCGAGCCCGGTGCCGCGGTGCGGGGGCGCGACCATGATCTCCAGGGCCGACACGTGCGAGGGCTGGCGTCCCGTGAGCTGGTCCAGCCAGGCCCACCGCACGATCCCGTCCCACCCGTCAGCGGGGAGCCCCTGGCGGCGCGGGTGCCGCTCGATGGCGACCGGGACGGAGTACGCGCGACCGACAACCTCGTGGCCGTCGAGCGCGAGGAAGATGTGGGCCGCGTGGTCCTGCTGACGCGCGTAGTACAGGTCGGCGACGGGGTCGTGCAGCATGAACCGCGGCCACAGCTCGGTCAACCGATCGGCAGCGTCATGCAGATCGGGTCGTGCCGCCAACGAGGTGATCTCGACGCCCATGTGCCGTGCTCCGGTCGTGCCGCAGGCTACTGGTCGGCCTCGCCCGGCATCCCGGGGACCGCGCGGTCAGGCCTCCGGCGCCGCGGGGCGAGGACACCTGACGGGACACCGGCGCGCAGCTGCCGGACCGGCCCCGCAGGCAGGGCAGGCCCGGGTGCCTGGCCGTCAGTTGCGGGTCGCAGCCATGTGCCGCGCCGCACGGTGACCGAACACCACCGCCGGCCCCAACGTCGAGCCGGGTCCGGGGTAGGTGCGTCCCATCACCGACGCGCTGGAGTTGCCGGCGGCGTACAGCCCCGGGATCGGGCTGCCGTCCTCACGCAGCACCCTGGCATCGACGTCGGTGACCAACCCGCCCTTGGTGCCGAGGTCTCCCGCCACCACCTGGATCGCGGTGAAGGGCCCGGTGGTCAGGGGACCGAGGTTGGGGTTGGGCCGCACCAGCGGGTCGCCGTAGTAGCGGTCGTAGGCCGAGTTCCCCCGCCCGAAGTCCTGATCCACACCCGTGCGGGCGAAGCCGTTGAAGCGCAGGATCGTGGTGATCAGCCGGTCCGCGTCCACACCGATCCGCACCGCCAGCTCCCGTGCAGAGGGTGCCTGGTGCAACAGCCCGGCCTCCTTCAGGGCTGCGGTAAGGCCCGGCTGGATCGCGAAGCTGCGCAGGTAGCGCCGGCCGTGTCGCGCATCGGCGATCATCCAGAAGGGACCGTCCACCTCGCGGGCGTGCTCCAGCATCCGGTGACCGAGGTCGACGTAGGACTCGGACTCGTTGGCGAAGCGCTCACCGTTGGTGTCCACCATCAGGGAGAAGGGATAGGAGCGCTCGCTGACCAGGAACGACGGACCGTGGTCGGGGGAGGGGGCCGGGATCGAGGCGCCCCACCACGCGTCGTCCATCAGGTCGACGGCACCACCGACCTGCTGGCCGAGCTCGATGGCGGTACCGAGGTTGCCGCGGTTGGCGGAGGAGTGGCCCTCGATCCCGTGGTACTCCTTGCGCCACTGCGTGCGGTGCGCGAAGCCCCCGGCCGCCAGCACCACCCCACGCCGTGCCCGGATCCGCACCGGCGTGCCCTCGCGGCTGACCACCGCGCCGGTGACGGCATACTCCTCGACCACGAGGTCCTCGAGCGGCGAGGACAGCCACAGCTGGCCGCCCTGGCGGAGCACCACCTCGAGGAACGCCGAGGTCATCGCCCCACCCATCCCGACCAGCGCCTTTCCCGACGCCGCGCCGACCAGGGTGCGACCCACGAACCGGGCGCCGCGGACGAACCCGCTGGGCGAGGACCAGGCACGGCCGAGCAACCAGAAGTCGTCGGTCTTGGCCGGCAGGGGTACCCCGTCGACCGCCGCGCGCGCGGAGTCCCACCACCCTCCGATGCGCTTGCGGTCGAAGGGCTGTACCTCGATGGCGCGGCCGATCTTCCCGCCGGGCAGTTCCGGGTAGTAGTCCGGGTAGTCCGTGGCGCGGGCGAAGCGCACGCCCAGCCCCTCGGCGAGGCGCACGAACTCCGCGGCGGTGTCGACGAAGGTCTCCTTGCGGGCCCGCGAGGTGGCGGGGCCGGCGTCGCCGACGGTCGTTTCCAGGTAGGTCAGCGCCTCCTCACGGGAGTCGCCGGCACCGTCCCGGGCCATCAGCGGGTTGGCCGGCAGCCACATGCCACCCCCCGACATCGAGGTGCTCCCGCCCCAGCGGTCCGTGCTCTCCACCGCCAGCACCGACAGGCCGGCCTCGCCGGCGCTCATCGCTGCGGCCAGGGCGGCGCCGCCGCTGCCGACCACGAGCACGTCCACGTCCCGGTCCCACTGCGCCATCGTCCGACCTCCCGATCGACCGAACCGGACAGCACTGTCCGGTTCTGCGTAGACTGCAGCATGTCCACCAC
>SKTN01000286.1 GCA_007117945.1 Nitriliruptoraceae bacterium
CGGCCCGGCGGCCCGCCGGCGCCGGGCCGGTTGGCGCGTTGCACCGCGCGGCCACCCGGCCCCTGAGCGGACGCCTCGGACCCCGAAGGGCCGTCGGCGGGCTCGGTCGAGGCGGCGTCGCCCTCCTGCTGGCGGCGTCCGCCGCGGCTCGGCAGGTTGGAGGAGCTCACGGCAGCCTCACTCGTCGTCGGCGATGGCCTTGCGCATCGAGGTGTCGGCCTGGACGTTGTCGAAGCGGTAGGAGTCCATCACCCCGATGTTGCCGTTGCGCAGGGCCTCGGCCAGCGCCTTGGGCACCTCGGCCTCGGCCTCGACCACCGCGGCGCGCATCTCCTGCTCGCGGGCCACGGCCATCGCACGGCGTTCCTCGGCCTTGGCCTGGGCGATGTTCTTGTCCGCCTCGGCCTGGTCGGTCTGCAGCTCCGCACCGATGTTGCGACCGATGTCCACGTCCGCGATGTCGATGGAGAGGATCTCGAAGGCGGTGCCGGCGTCCAGCCCGCGCTCGAGCACGCGGCGCGAGATGTCGTCGGGGTTCTCCAGCACGTACTTGTGGCTGTCGGCGGACCCGATCGAGGACACCGAGCCCTCACCCACGCGGGCGATGATCGTCTCCTCGCCGGCACCACCCACCAGACGTTCGATGTTCGCGCGGACGGTGACGCGGGCGACGGCGATGACCTGGATGCCGTCCTTGGCCACCGCGGCGATCCGGGGGGTCTCGATCACCTTGGGGTTCACGCTGACCTGGACCGCCTCGAGGACGTCACGGCCGGCCAGGTCGATGGCGGTGGCGCGCTTCCAGGGGAGCTCGATGTTGGCGCGGTCGGCGGAGATCAGGGCCGCCACCACGGACCCGACCCGTCCACCGGCGAGGTAGTGGGCCTCCATCTGGCCGACGTCGAGGTCGATCCCGGCCTTGGTGGCGCTGATCAGGGGGCGGATGATCTCCGCGGGCTGGACCTTGCGCAGGCGCATCCCGATCAGGGTCCCGAGCCCGACGCGCACCCCCGAGAAGATCGCCGTGATCCACAGGCCCACGGGGACGAAGTAGAAGAACAGGCTCACGATCGCGAGGATCGCGGCCGCGGCGGTGACGAGGATCAGGGCGGTGGCTTCCATGCTGTGCTCCATGTGGGGGCGCCGTTGCGCCGCGCCGGGTGCAGGGTGACGGTACCGGTCCGGGGGTTCGCACCCCGCGGACGTTCGTCTCAGGTGCCGGGCTGCTCGGTGGCGCCGTCCTGTGGGCTCGCCTCGTGCGGCTCTGCGAGCCGCACGACCCGGCGGTACCCCTCGTCGGAGAGCACGATCACCGGGTCACCCGCCGACAACCACTCGCCCTCGGTGACCACGTCGATGCGGTGGTCGTCCACACGGGCCATGCCCGCAGGTCGCAGGTCGGTCAGGCTCACGCCGGTGCGGCCCACCAGCGCCCCCCGGGGCAGGCGGTCGGGACGGCCCCGGGGGTGCGCCTCAGCGCCGCCCTCCTCGCCGGTCTCGTCCGCCGTGGCTGCGGCATCGACGTCGGGTTCGAGGACGTCGGAGCTGCCGAACCACTGCAGCCAGCGCGCCCGCGTGGGCCGTGCACCCGAGCCGGTCGGTCCGTGTCCCAAGACGATGGCCTCCCCGCCGCCGCGGCGGCGTGCGATGAGCACGATGAGGGTGATGATGGCGATGCTGACCAGGAGGAAGGTCAGGGTCACCCGGCCGGCGACGGCCAGCAGCTCCGCCGTGGGCACCAGGTCGAGGTCCCGGTTGACCATGGCCAGCACCCCACCGCCGAGCAGGGCGAGCAGTCCCAGTATGCCCGCGACCCCCACCCCGGGGATCACGAAGACCTCCACGAGCAGCAGCACCACTCCCACGGCGACCAGCAGGATGTCCTCCCACCCCGACAGCCCGGCGAGCAGGTGGCCGTAGAAGAAGGCGCCGAGGAGGACCACGCCCACCGAGGCGCCGATACCCACGCCACCGCTGAGCAGGTCGCCCACCACCAACCAGATACCCAGGGACAGCAGCAGCGGTGCGACCAGCCCACCGGTGATGAAGCGCACGAGCCGCTCCGCCAGGCTCGGTGCCACGTCGGCGCGTCCCCGCTCCGCCAGCCCCAGTTCGTCGAGCAGGGCGTCGAGGTCGCCGACGATGCTCTCGGCGTAGCCGAGCTCCAGCATCTGGGCGTCGTCCAGGGTCACCAGCTCACCCTCGGCGCTCACCCCCTCGATCTCCACCGCGGGGTCGACCATCGCCTCGGCGACGCGCGGGTCGCGGTCGCGCTGCTGGGCGGTGGCGCGGAAGGTGGAGCGGACCACGGAGACGACCTTCTCGTCGGCGGTCTCGCCCGTCGCGCCGAGCACCGGGGTCGCGGCGCCCATCACCCCGCCGGGCACGGTGTGGATCTCCTCGGCGGCGATGGCGATCAGCGCGCCGGCGGATAGGGCGGTGGCGTCGACGAAGGCGATGGTGCGCACGTCGCTGGCGAGCAGGGTGCGCCGGATCTCCAGGGCCGCGTCCAACCGGCCACCCGGGGTGTCGATCGGCAGCACCACCGCGGCGGCACCTGCCTCCTCGGCGTCCTCCAGCACCCGTTCCAGGAAGGGCGCGAGGCCCAGGTCGATCTCACCCTCGATCGGCGCGA
>SKTN01000065.1 GCA_007117945.1 Nitriliruptoraceae bacterium
AGGTGTCGCCCCGGCCGTTGCCGGCCACGGACGCGCCCGGCGCGTCGATGCCGACGAAGCGGCCGTCGAGCTCCATCGACAACGACCCCACGAAGGGCACGGCGACGTCGATGGTCTCTGTCCGCCGCTGGTTGCGGCCGTCGCGGTACTCCACCTCGACGGGTTCGGCGGTGGTGTTGCGTGCGGTGAAGCTCACCTCGAGCTCGCCGCTCTGGCCCACGACATCGCCGGGTTCGACCTCCTGACCATCCAGCCGGTAGGCGACGTCGAGCTCGATCGGTGCCGGGTCACGGTGGTCAGCGACCGTGCGCGCGCTCGCGCCGTCGGCGGTGGCGGCCACGTTGAACAGGACCTGGTCACCGTCCACCTGTGGACGACCGAAGCCATCGAGGTTGCGCAGCCCGCGTGTGGACTGCCCCGGCAGGGCGACGGTGACATCGCCATCGCCCTGGACCGTCAGCTGGGTGAAGATCCGGGCGGCGGTCACCTCGCCGGAGGCGTCCATCTCCGTGCGGACGGACTGTCGGTGGGTGATGGCGCTGGCATCGCCGCTCTGGGCGAGCACGGGCACCGAGGCCATGGGGACCAGGAGCAGCAGGACGACGAACAGGCTGGTCAGCGACAACAGTCGGCGGTTCATCGTGCGCCCTCCTCGATCAGCAGTGCAGGTGGCTCCTGGTGGTCGTGTCCGTCTGGTGGAGGCGGCGCGATCATCTCGGCGACGGCGGCGATGGTCAGCCCGATCCCGCCGGCGAGCAGCACGGTGAGGAGTGCGACCGGTGACTCGGAGAGGAACAGGGTCGGGTTGGCGTCGTAGAGCGGCCAGTAGTAGCCGGTGAAGGCGGCGTAGCCGGCGAGCCCGGCCCACAGCGGCACGACGTCGCGTGTGAGTGCGGCGACCGCAGCGACGATCCCGACGCCGACGAGGACACCGAGGGCCGTGCCCAAGGGGGTCTGGGGGAGGACACCGGCACCCAGTGCCAGCGTGATCCAGGCGGCCAGCGTGCCGACCACGAACGCCCCGATCCTGCCCAGCGAGACGATCCCGCCGGCGAGACCGACGGCGACCGCGAGCAGCACGGGCCAGATGTTGGTGATGCCCAGGGTGTCCCCGATCGCCGCCATGAAGGCTGCAGCCAGGGTCACGACGGCACCGATGAGCGCAGAACGAGCCATGATCCTCCCACCGTGGAGAGGCGAGGGCCGCGGCGTGACCGCCCCCTCGCCGTCCTGTAGCGACACAGCAGCCGCTGCGGCGCCCCAACTCACGTACTAGGGGAATAACGCCGTATCTCCCGATACGGCGGAACGCCCCACCTCTCCCGAAAGGACGACTATGCCACTTCGTCGCCGGATCCTGAAGCCCAGAGGCACAGGTGACGCGGAGTTTCGCTCACGGCAACCAAGCGATCACGGTGCGTGATGCAGATGCCGGTCCTGACTTGCCCCACGGCGGGGGTTCCGCCAGCATCCGGCCCATGGCGCACCCGACCCGCAGCATGAGGCCCACCTTCTCCCCGCGAACACGGCGCTCCGAGTTGGATGCGACCGGCTGGGCGCTACCGGCTCCTGCGTGGGTACGAGCGGTGCTGTGGGGCAGCCTGGTCGCGGTGGTGTCCTACGTGGGCGGCTGGGCCGTCGCCGGGCAGCTACGGCCGGGCTACGACCCCCGACAGCAGGCGATCAGCGAGCTGTTCGAGCTCGGCGCCCCGTGGGCCTCCCGCGGGCTGCTGGTCGCCAGCCTGCTGCTGTCGGGGGTCGCCTTCCTGGCCCTGTCGCCGGCCCTGCACCGCACCCTGCCCGGCCGGGGCCTGGCTGGCCCACTGCTCGTGGCGATCGCCGGTGTCGGGACCCTCGGTGTGGTCGCCGCGCCCTGTACCCCCGGCTGCCCCGGGGCGGAGAGCTCCACCGTGGACCTGTGGCACTCCATCACCGCCGGCGCCGGCTACACCGCACTGGCCGCGGCGCCGCTGGCCTTCGCGTGGCGGTTGCGGCAGGTCGAGCCGGTCCTGGCGCGCTGGTCGGCCCTGATCGGTGGGATCTCCGCAGCCCTGTTCGCCGTGCACACCCTCGATCTCGGCCTGCTGGACGAGGGTGTCGGGCAGCGGGTGTTCAACACCGTGGCCGACGCGTGGTACGTGCTCGTCGTGGTCTGGATCCTGGCACGGCACGCGCGGGCCACCCGGTGACGGGCACCGGCACACCCGGCCCCTGATGCCAGGAGGTGCCGGCACCCGGACCGCGGTCCCGAGCAGGTCGCCTTCGTCCTCGCCGTCGTGCTCACCTGCTGACCGTCACCCGGGCGGTGCCGTGGGAGCCTCGCGCAGGCGGCGCGTCGACAGCACCCCGATGAGGACACCGACCCCGAGGAAGGCTGCACGCAGCCCCACGGTGTCGGCCAGCACTCCGATCGTGGGCGGCCCCGTGAGGAAGGCGACGTAGCCGAAGGCGTGGACCGCGGCGACCCCCTCGCCGGCGGTCCGACCGAGGCGCCCCGCGCTGGCGAAGGCCAGGGGCACCAGGGGACCCACCCCGAGGCCCACCAGCAGGAAGCCCAGCACCCCGGCGCTGAGCAGCGGCACGGTCCCCAGCAGCAGGAAGCCGAGGGCCGCCAGGATCCCGCCGGCACGGATCACCGCCCGGCGACCGAAGCGCGCCACCAACCGGTCACCCGTCAACCGGGCGATGACCATGCCCGAGGTGTGTGCGACGAGCCCCCAGCCGATGCGCCCGCCCACGACACCGACGGTGTCGCGCAGGTGGATGCCGGCCCAGTGCCCGGCGGTGGACTCCCCGAGGATCGAGGCGAAGGCGACCAGCGCCAGGGGGAACAGCGGACCGCGCGGGAAGGAGAAGCGCAGGGGCTCCCTGGTCGTGGTGCGATCGTCGATCGACAGCCTGCCGAGGCTGAGCGCGCCGAGGGTCGCCGTGACCAGACCGATCGCCGCGAGGTGCAGGGCGACGGGGGTGTCGCGCGCGATCGCGATCGTGCCGCCCAGCGCCCCCAGCAGCGTGCCGACGCTCCACGCCGCGTGCATACCGATCAGGATCGACCGTCCGTACACACGCTCCACCCCGACCCCCTGGGCGTTCATCGCGACGTCCATGGAGGCGACAGCGAGCCCGAGCAGGACCAGGACCAGCGCGAGCGCGAGTGGACCACCCGCCAGGCCGGCGACGGGCAGCAGCGGCGCTGCGGCCGCCAGCCCGAACTGCAGCAGCCGTCGGCTCCCCGTCCGCGGGATCACACGTCCGGCGAGCAGGATCCCGCTGACCACCCCGACGGGCAGCGCGGACAGCACCACGCCCAGCAGGGACGGCGCCATGCCCAGATCCTGCTGCAAGGAGGGCACCCGCGAGAGGAACGACGCGAGGGTCAGGCCGCTGGCCAGGAAGGGTGCGAGCAGGGCCCGGCGCGCCCTGCTGGCGGCAGGATCGATGTCGCCGATCGGTCCCTCGGTCACCTACCGCGCTCCCGTGTGCTCTGAGAGCACAGCCTGGCAGCCCCCGGCCCTCGGTGCACACGCCCGGCCGTCCTGACCGGGAGTGGAGGGCTGTGCCGAGCAGGTCTCACCTTCAAGTGCACCTCCCGGTCGTGGTCCCACCGCGGTGCGAGGGGTTGCCGCCGGCGTTGTTGCCGCAGCTCACAGGCGCCACCCAGCTGCGGCGTCATCGTCCGAGATCACCCTCCCATGGCCACAGCACGCGCTACTGCCGGCTCTCTCGGCATCAGCTCGATATCGCATCGAGGGCTTGCTCCATCCCTGAAGTGCAGATCGAGGTGTTGCCGTTCCAGCGGGTCTGCGCGGCCAGCGGCCCAACGTGATCCGCAGGCCGCAGCGGCAGGTCTTGATGTCAAGTAGAGGGTTCTTGACGCTGTCGGTCGTGGGTGCACCCGGTGCGTGAGCCCGGTCTTGACAACCTGGCTGCGGTCCGCATGGTGGAGGGCCCGACGCAAGGCGCACCATGCACGAACGGACCCTGGTGGACGTCGACCGCCTGCGCAGCGAGGTGCAGGAGCACTACGCCGAGGTGGCGTACGACCCGCACGGCGAGTTCCACTTCCACACCGGTCGTCGGGCCACCGACCGCCTCGGGTACGGACCGGAGCTGCTCGAAGGGTTCACCGAGCCGTGCGTCGAGGCCTTCGCTGGCGTCGCCAACCCCTTCAGTTGGGGGTTGCCCGCACCTGGCGAGCGCGTCATCGACATCGGTTCCGGCGGTGGTCTGGATGCACTGGTCGCCGCCCGAGCCGTCGCGCCCGGGGGACAGGTGGTCGGGGTCGACATGACGCCCGCGATGCTGGAACGCGCCAGGCGCAACGCGGCGGCCGCCGGCATCGACAACGTGGAGTTCCATCAGGGCTTCGCGGAGGAGTTGCCGGTCCCCGACGGCTGGGCGGACGTGGTGATCTCCAACGGGGTGCTGAACCTCGTACCGGACAAGGTCGCGGCCTACGAGGAGATCATGCGCGCCCTGCGGCCCGGCGGCCGGATCCAGATCGCTGACGTCTGCGTGGAGGTGGAGGTCCCCGAGGAGGCACGCCGGGACATCGACCTCTGGAAGGGCTGAATCGCCGGTGCCCTGCCGTGTGCAGGGTGGCAGACGGTGATCGAGGCCGTCGGACTGCGTGACCTGCGGTTCGGGGAACCCATCGACACCTACGGTGGAGCGCCAGGGGAGGGCAACGCCCGGACCTTCGGGGTCCAGGGCTACGCCTTCACCGCGACCAAGCCGGGGGAGTGAGGGGGCCGCCCCCGGTCAGCGGGTCACTGCTCCCGGCACGGTGGATGTGGTAGACACGGAGCACGCTGAAGGACCCGATGCGGTCCGCTTCGACCTCTGTCGACCAAGGTGCTGCTCGCGTGCAGACCCTCCTCGCTGGTTCCGCCCTCGTCATCGTCGCGGTGTTCGCCATCGCGATCGCCTCCTGGCTCCACAGCAAGGCCAGGGAGGCCGGCAGCCGTGCCGCGGACGTGAGCCTGCGTGCGCTGCAGGAGTCCCGCGTCCCGTCGGCGGGGCAGCGCGCCGCACGCGACGACAGGGAGGACGACGAGGCAGCCCTGCTGAAGGCCCAGCGTCGGCACGCTGCCGCCGCCCACCGGTTGCAGCGGATGGCGATCGTCGCCCTGACGGTGGGGCTCCTCGGGATCCTCGGTGGGGGGATCGACGTCCTGCGGTGAGTCGCGCGACGATGTCACCCTTGACTGTTTCAGTCAACGGTGACATCGTTACCCGTAACGCGACCCTGCGGCTGTCGAGGAGCCCGTGGTGCCCGAGGAGGCTGCCTACACCGTCGATGAGCTCGCCGCTGCGGCAGGGCTCCCCGTCCGCACCGTCCGGCACTACCAGTCGGAGAAGCTGCTGCCTGCTCCGGAGCGTCAGGGCCGCATCGCGCTGTACAGCGCCGAGCACCTGGAGCGGTTGCAGCTGATCGCGCGCCTGCAGGACCGGGGCCTCCAACTCTCGGCCATCCGTGACGCCTTCAAGCGCATCGAGAAGGGCGAGCTGTGGCTCGATGACTGGCTGGGTGTCGGTGACGAGCTGCGCGCCCCCTGGTCCGAGGAGCGGCCCGTCGTCCTGACCGAGTCCGAGCTCGCCGACCGCGTCGCGCACCGTGCGGGCACGGTCGCAGCCCTGGTCGAGGCGGGTGTGGTCCGTCGCCAACAGGGCCTGTCCGACACCTACCTCGTGCCGTCCCCGGCCGCCCTGGACATCACCCTGGAGCTCGACCGCGCCGGCGTCGACATCGATACCGCCACGGCTGCGGCCGCCATCATGCGCAAGCACCTCGCCCGCACCAGCGCGGAGCTCGTCGAGCACTTCCTGGCACGGGCCGGCGCCGGGTTCGCCCGTCGGGGGACCGCAGAGGACATCGCCGAGGCGCTGAAGGCGCTGCGGCCCCTGGGCGCCCGCGCCATCCAGCTGGTCTTCACCCAGGAGATCGAGCGGGCCCTGCGGGAGGCGGCCGAGCAGGGGCGGATCACGCCGTCGCCGCCCGCACCGCTGCACGACGCCGACGGGCGGTCCCGCCCGAGCGGTGAGGATGCCGTGCCGGTGACGGCGGCAGAGGACGGGTCCCCGACGACCCGCTGATCGGAACCGCCATGGGCAGCACGCCTCCCGCACAGCACTCGATCCACGACCCGGCTCGCGCTACCACCGTCCTTCCCCCGGTGATCCAGGGGGGTATGGGGGTCGCGGTGTCCGACTGGCGCCTGGCCAACGCCGTGGCCCGGACGGGCCAGCTCGGCGTGGTCTCCGGCACCGCCGTGGACGTGATGTGCGTGCGCCGCCTCCAGGACGGTGATCCCGGCGGCCATATCCGGCGCGCGCTGGCGCACTTCCCCCTGCCGGAGGTCGCCGAGAGGATCGTCGCCACCTACCACCTCGACGGCGGGCGGGCCGAGGGCGTGCCCTACCGCAACATCCCGATGTTCTCCGCTCGGCCCGCGCAGCGGCTGCAGGAGCTCGCCGTCGCTGCCGGGTTCGTCGAGGTGTTCCTCGCCAAGGAGGGTCACCACGGCCCCGTGGGCATCAACCTGCTGCGCAAGATCGAGGCACCGATCCCCTTCGTCCTCTACGGCGCGATGCTCGCGGGGGTCGACGTGGTGCTGGTGGGTGCCGGCAACCCCCACGAGCTGCCTGGACTGATCGGCACCCTCGCCCGCGGTGACGACGTCACCTGGGCGCTGCGGGTCCAGCAGGCCAGCCACAGTGACCACGCGATCGCCTTCCGCCCGAGGGAGCTGTTCCACGCGACGCCACCGGTCCTGGCCCGCCCGGCGTTCCTGGCGATCGTGGCGTCCAACGACCTGGCCGAGGGTCTGGCCGGGTCGCCGTCGGCACGGCCCGACGGGTTCGTCGTGGAAGGTCCACCCGCCGGTGGGCACAACGCGCCGCCTCGGGGTCCGCGCCGCCTCGACGCGCGCGGGCAACCCATCTACGACGCCAGGGACGAGGTGGACCTGCCGGCGATGGTCGCCCTGGGGCTGCCCTTCTGGCTGGCCGGTCGGTACGGAGCCCCTGCCGGTCTGGAGCGTGCCCGCGGTGCTGGTGCGGCCGGCGTGCAGGTGGGCACGCTGTTCGCGCTGTGCGAGGAGTCGGGCATGGCACCCGCGCTCAAGGCGGAGGCCGTACGTGCCGCGCGTGCAGGTGCCGGTGACGTGCGCACGGACTGGCGGGTGTCACCCACGGGGTTCCCCTTCAAGGTCCTGTCGGTGCCGGGCACGCTCTCCGATCCCGAGGTCCTCGCGACCCGCGAGCGCACCTGCGACCTCGGGATGCTCCGGGTGCCCTACGAGCGGGAGGGGGGCAGCCTCGGCTACCGCTGCCCGGCGGAGCCGTTGGCCTCCTACACCGGCGCGAAGGCCGCCCGCGAGGCGAACGCCCAGGGCCGGGTGTGCCTGTGCAACGCCCTGCTGGCCTCGGCCGGGGTCCCGCAGTCGCGACCCGATGGGAGCGTCGAACCGGCTCTGGTGACCCTGGGGACCGACCTGGAGGGCATCGTGGACCTGCTCAGGCACCTCGGTGGCCAGCGGGAGACCTACACCGCCGCCGAGGTGGTGGAGTACCTGCTCGGGGCCTGAACGACGGTGCCCGTGGCCGGG
Source organism: Nitriliruptoraceae bacterium (assembly GCA_007117945.1). Lineage (GTDB taxonomy): Bacteria > Actinomycetota > Nitriliruptoria > Nitriliruptorales > Nitriliruptoraceae > T1Sed10-7. The sequence continues at coordinate 7,611 of SKTN01000065.1, forward strand.
CACCCCGTGGGACCGGTGCGGAGGTCGTCCGGTGGTGTGCGCCGGACCCGTTCAGTCCTCGGGCTCGTGGGGGACCTCGCCTGCGGCGATCGCGGCCAGCAGGCGCTGGTGGTCCCGCTCGGTCACCTCGGCGTAGTCGTGGGCGAAGCGGGTCAGCGCCTCGATGAACCCGTCGCTCCTGCCGAGGTAGCCGGCCAGCTCCGCTGCCTGGCCTCCGCGGGCGTGGGCGTCGGCCAGCAGGTGGCCGCACAGTTTCGCGTAGGCCACCAGGCCGTCGGCCTCGAGGTCGTCCACCTCGATACCGCCCTTCATGTCACGGAACTGGCGGACGTAGAAGTCCCGTTCTACCCCGTCGGGTCCGACGGCGGTCAGCCATCCGAGGAAGATGTCGCTGACCGTCTGCATGGTGCGCTGGCCCTCGACCACCCGGCGGCCGTGGGGGCGGGGGGCACGGTGGGCCACGTAGGGCTGCAGCACCGAGGGTCCGGCCTCCTTGAGCTGCAGCACCAGCGGATCGTCCTCGTCGCGGCCGTGGAGCAGCACGATGTAGCACCGGGTGCCGACGCTGCCGACCCCGACGACGCGGCGGGCGACGTCCACCACCTCGTAGCGTTCGAGCAGCCGGCGGCGGTGGGCCGGCAGGCTCGCGGCGTAGCCCTCGAGGTAGCGCACCGCCAGCTCCCGGCGGTCGTCGGGCAGGACGTCGCGGGAGAGCACGGGCGGGTCCTCGCGCATCTGCGTGCGGCCGTCCACCACCTCGCTGTGGCGCCGTGCCGCCCGGCCGCTGGTCCGCTGCCTGGCCTTGGCGAGGGCCGCCTCGGTGGTGTCCAGGAGCCCTGCACCCACAGCGCCCTCCTCGACCCGCTCACCGACCACCGTCAGCACGTCGCGTACGGACACGCTCGCGTACCACACGTCGAGCACGCTGGCGTCGCGGTGCGCGCGCATCGTCGCGCGGTAGCGCGCCAGGCACGCGTACACCGCGTCGTCGGCCACCTCGGTGTCGAAGCCGCGGTGCCGCGCCGCCACCACCACGGAGGTGGCCATGCGCTTGAGGTCCCACTCGAAGGGGCCGCGGATCGTCTCGTCGAAGTCGGTGACGTCGAACACCAGGCGACGCTCGGGTGTGGCGAAGGTCTCGATGTTGTGGACGTGGGCGTCGCCACACAGCTGGGTCAGCAGCCCGGTGGTGGGTGTCGTCGCCAGGTCCGCGGCCATCACCGCTGCGGAGCCGCGCAGGAAGGTGAAGGGCGAGACCGCCATGCGGGCGTAGCGCAGCCCGAGCAGTTCGGGCACGCGCGCCTCGTCCTGGGTCGCGAGGATCGTCAGCGGATCGGGCCGGTCCTCGGCGGGGGAGAAGCCCCCGTGGGAGCGGCGGCCGACCCGCTTGCGCTCGGCCCGGCCGCGTCGGTCGAGCTCGTCCTGGGTGGGTCGGGGCATCGGGACCTCGCTGGGCGCCGGGCAGCGCGAACCGTAGGCGTTCCGGCCCCGGGCAGCGGGACCAGTGGCCCTGCCTGCGACGGTGGTGGCTGGCCATCCTGCGCTGCGCAGTGGCGTCGGTCGTGGCGCCAGGGACGGGCGTGCCCGCCCGGTGACCTCGCGAGGCTGGCCTGATGAGGGTGGGACCGACGGGCGTGCCCGCTGCGACCGCCGCGGCCCTACCCGGTCGCGACCGGCTGCGCCGCTTCGGTGTGCGTGTCTGCGTGCTCTACACCCTCCTGACGGTGACCAGCAGCGGGTGGGCGTTGTCCGCGGGGCAGGACACCGACACCCATCTGCACCTGCTCGCCCGGCTGGTGTTCGTGTGCATCGGTCTGGGTGCCGTCGAACTCGTCCAGGCGGTCCGTCGTCGCTCCCCGGGGTCCTCCGGGTGGCTGGTGGGCACCGTCGGCTATCTCGTCGCCGTCGCGGCGATCCTGACGGGGCTGTGGGTGTTCGCCGCGACCGGTGGTGACCTCCACCCGGACGCCTACCGGGACGCGTTCTGGAACTTCACCGCCGTTGGCGTGGGTGTGGTCGCGGTCCTCGCGATCCGGGACCGCGTGCGCGCGCGGCGCGGCGGCTGACCGTCGGCCCGGGTGGTCGCGTGGTCAGCCGGTGCCCGCCGCGCGGGCCAGGCGCCCGGCGAAGCTCGACAGCGCGGCCGCCTGCGCACCGCTGGCGGCGAGCACCACACCCTCGGCCCGTGCCTCGAGCTGGATCGAGCCCGGTGGGATGTCGCACTGCGGGTCCCCGCAGTCGTGCACGTCGCCGACGGCCTGCCACGCACCGCCGGCCCGTGAGACGCGGACCTCGACGGCGGGCACACCCTCCTGGTCCCAGCTGAGCACGGCGACGTCGGTGATCGCGGACAGGGGCAGGGAGGTCACCGCGCACTGCAGGCCGAGTTCGTGCTCGTCGGTCACGTGCTGGGCATCGCCGGCGACCACGTGGAGGAGGCGGCTGCGGGTGAGCAGGCCCAGTGCCACGTCGGTGTGCACGTGGCCGTCGTCGCAGACGTCCTTGGCGGTGC
>SKTN01000094.1 GCA_007117945.1 Nitriliruptoraceae bacterium
ACGCGACGCGATGCCCAGGCCTGGATCGACTCGCAGCGATCCAACGCCGAGGAACTGCTCCTCCCGGTCGCCCACCAGCGCCTGGACGAGTACCTGCACTGGTGGCTCGAGCATGAGGCGCCGAACGGCAAGCCCGGCCGTGCCCCGCTCGCCGAGACCACGCTGCAGAGCTACCGCCTCAACGTCGAACGGCACCTGATCCCCGTACTCGGACACCAGCGCGTCGGCCAGTTGACCGTCAGCGACCTCGACGCGTTCGCGAGCCGGAAGCTGCTCGACGGCCACGCCCCCTCCACGGTGAACCGGATCCGTGAGACCCTGCGCTCCGCGCTGTCCACCGCCGTACGGCAGGACCGCCTCACCCGCAACGTCGCCCGCTACGGCGGCGGGGTCGGAGCGGCCCCTCCCCCGGTCGACCGCTTCTCCGACGAGGAGCTCAGCGCCATCCTGCGGGCAGCTCGCGACGAGCACTACTTCCCATCATCCTGCTGCTCGCGTGGACGGGCTTGCGGATCGGTGAGGCCTGCGGGCTGCGGTGGCGCGACATGGCGTTGCGCACGACCCCACCGCGGCTCACGGTGGTGCGGCAGCTGGACAAGTGGGGCCAGATCGTCGCCCCGAAGTCGCCGAGCTCACGCCGCACGATCCCACTCCGTGAGGGAGTGGGGCTCCCCTGTCGCCCTCCGTGGTCGATGGAGGGCACGCCATGGCAGGGTCAACACGGCGTGGACGCGCGTCGCGGTACCGGCAGCATCGTCGTGCCAGGCAAGCGGCTGCTCGTCGGCGTCCTCGGCCCACGAGGACCGCGAGCGTCCCTACCCGCAGCACCCTGCGCCTGACAACAGACGCGCGGTCCTGCACCACCCCGCGGGACGCGATCGTCAGCGCTTGACCGCCTCCTTGGAAACGGTTAAGGACATGGGCAAGGACGCTGGGAGAGCGCGTCATCGGTGAGTGAGGAGGCGACCGCACATGGTGTCTGTGAGGGTGTTGGTCGAGATCGAGGAGCAGCGCCAGGAGAGCTTCCAGGCCTTCGCGGCGGCGATCGCCTCCACGTCGGCCGCCGTCACGGAGTCGGAGGCGTTGTTGGAGCCCCTCGCGGGGCTGGGCCTGCAGCTCGATGACGAGGTGGTCCCCATCCCCCTGCTCACGGGTCGAGGCGCACCGGAGCGCTCGGTGAGGGAGGCGCTGACCGCGTTCAGCTCTGCTGAGGCCAGTCCCGATCTCCCCGCATCGAGCATGGTCGTCGCGGCCGAGGTCGATGAGGACCGGCTCGATGCGTTGCGTTCGCGTGGTGGGGTCACGGTGTGGCCGAACTCGGAGATCGTGTTGTTGGAGGCCGATCCCCTGGGGCTGCGGCGATCGGGTGTCGACCCCGTCGAGGAGGACGTGATCGACCTGGCCCGCTCCCGCGCGGGTGTGGACTGTCGGCCGTTCCGCGCCGGGGTGGAGCTCGCCGCCATCCGACGGCTGCTGGGCGTGGAGGGTGTCTGGCGGGACGGCTGGCGCGGTCAGAACGTCACCGTGGGCATCCTCGATGACGGGATCGAGGGGTCGGTCTATCCGGTCTGTGGGGGCTTCTCCCGTGCGGGAGCGCAGGAGCCGGGCACGGCGGCGGTGTCCAGTCACGGTTCGATGTGCGCGGCGGACGTTCTGGTGGCGGCGCCGTGGGCACGGTTGTACGACTACCCGTTCCTGGGTGTGCCGCGGTCGGGAGGTGCTCTGGCGATGTTCCAGGCGGTGCTCGACCAGCGCCGCCTCGACGGCACGCCGCAGGTCACCAACAACAGTTGGGGGTTCACAGGGGTGCCGCCGAAAGCACAGGCACCCAACCACGAGGTCCACGACCGCAACCACCCGTTGCACCGCAAGGTCCGAGAGGTCGTCACCTCCGGTGCGGCCACGTTCTTCGCGGCCGGCAACTGCGGCCAGCAGTGCCCGAGCGGCAACTGCCATGCCAGCGGGATCGGGCCGGCCAGGTCGATCCACGCCGCCAACAGCCTGGAGGAGGTCATCACCATCGCGGCCGTCAACAGCCGCCATGAGCGGATCGGGTACTCCTCGCAAGGCCCGGGCATGTTCGCGACGCAGAAGCCGGACCTGGCCGCCTACTCCCACTTCTTCGGCAACTACGGACCGGGCCGCCCGGCCGGAACCGACCACCAGCCCTTCGACAACGGCACCTCTGCGGCCGCCCCTGTGGCGGCCGGGGTGGGCGCACTGCTGCTGAGCGCGTTCCCCGACCTCGACCCCGCACAGCTGCGCGACGCGCTGATCGCCGGCGCGACCCGGGTGGATGCTGCCCCGTGGGGCCCGGACTACGGTCACGGGATCGTCAACGCAGCTGCGTCCTACACCCACCTGCGCCACCTCCCTGCCTAACGTCGTGCACGCAGGGCTGCACACCTCGGAGCCGCGATGCGGTGGCTACTCACCACGAAACCGGGGATCGAACGCGCCGACCTCCAACGAGAACTCGCACCCCTGCAGGTGCAGATCGACGACGCCGCGCCCACCCCGGTGGAGGACGAGCAGGTCTTCGAAGCCCAGGGGCCACCGGACCTCCCAGCCCGTCTCAGCAGCCACAGCACCTCGGTGCTACGTATCCACCCCGACTC
>SKTN01000316.1 GCA_007117945.1 Nitriliruptoraceae bacterium
GCTGCCGCCACCTCGGCGGCAGGATCGGCCCCGGGACCCTGCGGCGACGCCGCCTCGACCGCGACCAGCTGCGACGGCACGGGCTCGTCGACCCGGCCGGCGACGGCCGCGGTCGGCACGTCGCCGGCAGCCGCCGTCCGGTCGAGCAGCGAGCCCACGACCTTGCCCTGCAGCGAGGTCGCGTCGAGACGGCCCTCACCGGTGATGACCAGGTCCGCGCCAGCCACCGCCTCGGGCAGGCCCACGAGGGCCGACACCCGCTGCGCTCCGGGGACGAACCGGGCGCCGAGGGCGGCTGCGACGGCGTAGCCCAGCCCACCGGCGGCGCCCGAGCCCGCCAGCTCGTGGGCACCCCGACCGTGGGGCAGGTCCCGCTCGACCACCGCCGCCACGTGCGCGAGGGCGGCGGTCAGCTGCGCCACCTCCTGCGGGCTCGCGCCCTTCTGGGGACCGAACACCGTGGCCGCGTCCGCCAGCCGTGTCTCCACGTCGGCGAGCAGCTCCACCTCGATGTGGCCGAGGTCCGGTGCCCACCCCGGCTCGATACGGGCCAGCCGGTGGATCGCGGCACCGCCGATCTTCAGCCCCGAGCCGTCGGCCTCACGCAGGCGGTAACCGAGCCCGGTCAGTGCGCCGAGGCCGGCATCCACCGTCGCGCTCCCGCCCAGGCCGAGGAGCACGTGTCGTGCACCTGCGTCCACGACGGCCTGGAGCAGCTGGCCGACCCCGAAGGTGGTGGTCACCATCGGCGTGCGCTGCTCCTCGGGGACCAGGTGCAGGCCACAGGCCTCGGCGGACTCCACCACGGCCACGCCGTCACGGCGCAGCAGCGCCCGTGCGGTCACGGGCCGTGCCAGGGGGCCGACGACCTCCACCTCGAGCCACCGGTCCTGTGGCCCGGCCACCACGGCGCACAACCCGTCGCCGCCGTCGGCCAGGGGCAGCAGGTCGACGGTGTCGTCGGGGCGCACCCGCCGCCACCCCGTGGCGATGGCCGTCGCGGCCTGGTGGGCGCTCAGGGTGCCCTTGAACCCGTCGGGGGCGACCAGGACCCGCACACGGCCTCCTTGGTGGGCGGCACCGCACCCTGACCGTAGCGCCGGCGCGCCCAGGGACGGCAGACGACCGCCGACGGTGCGCTCAGGCGCGGGGGTCGCGGTCCACGAAGGGCGGTCGGACGACCTCGGCGGGGGTCCTGCGGCCCCGCAGGTCCACCTCCACCTCGTCGCCGGGCCCGAGGTCGGGCGCCAGGGCGGCCAGGGCGATCGGTCGGCCCAGGGTGGGCGAGAGCGTGCCGGAGGTGGTGACCCCGAGGACCTCGTCCCCGCCGGGTGCGTGGACCGTCAGCTGCGCACGTGCCGGACGGCGACCCGCGAGCTGCAGCCCGAAGCTGCGGTGGCGGGGCCCGGTGGCCGTGGCGGCCACCAGGGCATCGCGCCCGCGGAAGGGGCCGCGCTCCAGGCTCACCGCCCAACCGAGGCGGGCCTCGAAGGGCGTGGTCGCCCGTGTCAGCTCCGCGCCGTGCAGGGGGTAGCCCATCTCCAGGCGCAGGGTGTCCCTCGCGCCGAGCCCGCAGGCGGTGGCGCCGGCCCCCCGCAGTGCCCGCCACAGCACGCCGGCGGCGCCGGTGGGCACCAGCAGCTCCACACCCCGCTCCCCGGTGTAGCCCGTGCGGCACAGCAGCACCTCGGTGTCCACGTCCTCGGTGGCCAGCGCCGTCCCCGCGGTGGACAGCCCGGTGCTCGCCAGGTGGGCGGTGGCGGTGGCCGGCGCACCGGGGACACCGAGCCCCTCCAGTACCCGGTCGACGAGGCCGAGGGAGGCGGGCCCCTGCACGGCCAGGATCGCCCACGCGCGGGAGGCGTCGTGCACGGCCGCGTCGCGGTCCGCGGCGGCCTCCTCGAGGGCGGCGACGACCGCGGCGGTGTTGGCCGCGTTCGGCACGGTGACGAAGGTGGTGGCCGCGGTGCGGTAGACCAGCAGGTCGTCCACGATCCCGCCGTCCTCGTCGCAGCACAGGGTGTACTGCGACCCGCCGACCTCCAACGCCGCGGGGTCCTTGGTGAAGGTCGCCGCGATGACCTCCACGGCCGCAGGGCCCGTCACCCACACCGTGCCGAGGTGGGAGACGTCGAACACCCCGGCGTGGTCGCGGACCGCGGCGTGCTCCTCGAGGGTGCCCGCGAACCGCAGGGGCATCGACCAGCCGGCGAAGTCGGCGAGCCGGGCACCCGCGCTGCGGTGCTCGGCGTCCAGGGGGGAGAGGATCGGCGCTGTCGCCATGGCGGCTCCTGAGGGGATCGGTCAGGCGGCACCACGCTAGGCCCACACCCACACGCGCGCGGCGTCGCAGCCACCACATCTCGCCTGCGACCGCAAGGGCCTTCCGCTAGCGTCGCCGGGACCGACCGGCCACCGCCCCGCGGTGCCGGCAATCGCAGGTCAGCCGCCCCCACGGGCCGACGAGCGCTCGCGCCGGGGCTGGACGAGGAGCGCACATCGTGGCCGAGGTCGAGCTGCCCCAGCTGGGCGAGTCCGTCGAGGAAGGCATCATCACCGCCTGGCTGGTCGAGGTCGGTGACACCGTCGAGGTCGACCAGCCCATCGTGGAGATCTCC
>SKTN01000063.1 GCA_007117945.1 Nitriliruptoraceae bacterium
GCGACTGACCGGGGACGTCGCCGCGACGCGGGGTCCCGGTGGGGGGGAGCCCAAGGCCTCTGGCGGTCGTGGGCCGGGGCTCGCATGCTCGAGCTGTTCCACGGCGTCGTGCTTGGGAGAGGAGCGGCCTCATGGGATGGATGCGACGACGGCCACGCGGCGCGCCGCCAGAGTGGACCGGTGCGGCGGACGTACGGCCACGGGTGCTGCTCGAGCACCGCGACCCCTCCGTGCTGGACATCCTCAGCGACGGTCTGGAGGACGAGGGCTTCGAGGTGCTGACCTGCGGCGGACCCCGCCCCGAGGTCGGTCCCGGGACGGCGTGCCCCCTGCTCAGTGGGGAGGCGTGCCCGGGGGTCGACGGTGCGGACGTGGTGGTGACGAGCCTGCTGGTGGAGGACGGTGAGCAGGGACGGATCGTGGTCGCCCTGACCAACCTGCCCGAGGGCCCGCCGGTGCTGCTCGAGGCGACCAGCCTGCAGGCGGGTCGGCGCTTCGCGCCGGGGGAGGCTCCGGCGCTGCGCTACCCCTTCACGGATGCGGCCAGCCTGGCCGCGGACATCCGCGGCCTGCTCCGCGAGCACGCGACGCTGCCCGGCTGAGCACCGCCCTCACCGGGCCTCGAGCCGGATGGTCTCCGCCCACGCCGGAGGGTGCGGTGGGCGGTGGCCGTCCGTGCGGGCGAGCAGCACGACGATCACCGTGCAGCCGCGGGGTGGGGTGCGTGGCCAGGGCGTGAGCCCGTCGGTGCACACCACCACCACGCCCGGGCGGACGCGGTGGGTGGCCAGCGTCGTGATCGCCGGCCGCAGGTCCGTGCCCCCGCCGCCGGTGAGGGGCAGCTGCGCGGCCGAGCGCAGGCGTGGGGCCTCGTGCACCGCGACGTCGGCGGTGACCACGACGCGGTCCTCGGCGCGCACGCCGGCCCGGGTGCAGATGCCGTCGAGCTCCGCCAGCGCCGCCTCGAGTTGGCGGCGGGACATCGACGCCGAGGTGTCGATGACCACGCCGACCGTGAGCCGCGGCTGCACCATCCCCGGTGTGACCACCCGGGGGATCCGTCGCCGCCCCGGACGGCGGTAGCTGGTGTCGAGTCGACCGGCCTCGACGGCGAGCCCACGTCGCACGGTGCGTCGGAGCTGCTGCTGCCACGGGATCCGTGGCGGGGCGAGGACGTGGTCCGCCCACCGCTGCCAGCCGCCGGGCAGGGGCCCCGCCCCGGTGCCCCCGCCGCCGGCTGCGCGGACCGCCTCGGCGACGGCGCGGCGCGTGAGCTCGGCATCCACGGCACTGCGCCCGGGGTGGTCGGGGTCGTCCACGTCGAGCTCACCGGGCAGGCGGTGTGCCCCGGCTCCGGACCCGCACCGGGGATCGGCAACCTCGGTGCGGTCCGCCACCGCCATCTCGGCGTCGTCGACCACCTCGGCGTCGCGCAGGAGGCGGTGGAAGTACTCCTCGGCGAGCAGGCCGGCGGGTCGTCCCAGATCCGCCGGGGTGACCGGGGCGCCGGGTAGCGGGACACCGGCGGCCAGCAGGTCGTCGTTGATCTCCGCGTCGGCGGCGAGGTTCCACGCGTAGGCGTGCTGGACGGGACGTTCCCCGTGGCGGCGGTGGTGCTCGCGCAGCAGGTGGCCGACCTCGTGCAGGAGCACGCCGGCGACCTCCTCGATCGCGCACCCCGTCAGCAGCTGGGGGTCGAGGTAGAGGCGCCACGCGGCGTCGACCCCGAAGGTGGCCAGCCCGGGGCTGCGCACCGGGACGACCTCGAACAGCGCCGAGGCGAGGTAGGGCATCCGGTCCAGGGCCAGCAGCCGGGCCGCAGCGAAGGTCTCGGCCTCCTCCCGGGTGAGCGTCCCGGTGGCCGCGCGCGGCGTCGCCTGGCGTGTCGTGTGCTCCGTCACGAGGCCAGCAGGCCGGCCCGGCTGAGCACCGGCTCGAAGTCCAGGATCGCGGCCGGCAGCGGTGCGTCGGGCGGCCGCGCGGCGAACAGCGAGCGTGCGGCGGTGGCGGCGATGTCCACGGGGACCTGGCTGACCAGCGCCCAGGCCGCGGTCCACGCCTCGGCCGTGCCCCGCTCGATGGCCACGGTGGTGACCCCCGCGAGCACCGCGAAGCGCTGGTCGTCGCGCAGCCGGTGGTCGAGGGGCAGGATCCCGTCCAGCAGGTGAGCGGGATCGGGCAGGTCGCTGTGCCGGACCCAGCCGAGGAACTCCATGCCGGCAGCCTCGCCGACCAGCCCCACGGTGGCCGCGCGACGGGCGTGGTCGTCGTCCGCGGGCAGCTCGGCGAGAAGGCGCTGCAGGTGGTGCCAGGTGCGTGGGCTCGGCCACGCGCCCCCACCGGCTCCCGGCCGCTCGGGGCAGGCGTCGAACCAGGTCGGCCGCGCGCGCAGGAAGCCCAGGATCTGCGCCGTGGCGGCAGCGCGCCCGAGGGACGCTGCCTGCGCGTCACCGCCGTCGCGTGCGGCCGTCGCGGCGTCGAAGCCGGCGCTCAGTCCGTCGGCGAAGGTGTCGAGGTCGGGGACGTGGGTCAGGTGGAGGAAGCGGTTGGCCGTCGGGGGCTCGAGCTCCCACCCGCCGGCCGCCACGTCGGCGGGGTTGGCCGCCGCCACGATCCGGGTGGCCGGCGGCAGCGCGAGGTCGCCCACGACCTTCTCCATCGCGACCCGGAGCATGGCGGCCTGCACGGCCGGGGCGGCCGTGGACAGCTCGTCCAGGAACAGGTAGCCCCCGCCGGCGGCGACCAGCTCCCGGGCCCAGCGCGGCGGCGCCAGCACCACGGAACCGTCGTCCTGCACCACGGGCAGGCCGGCCAGGTCCGCGGGCTCCCTGAGCGACCCGATCACCGTGGCGGTGTGGACGCCATCGAGCCGTCCGAGGGTGGCGATCAGCCCGGACTTGCCTGTCCCGGGGGTGCCCCACAGCAGCACGGGGACGTCCGCGCGGCCGGCGGCCCGCAGCACGGTCAACAACGTCGAGGTGGTGGGCATCATCGCTCCAGCAGCAGGGTGGTGGTGCCGGTCGTTCCGTTCCCGAGGGCTGCAGCGACCCGCTGCAGGCGCAGCCACCGCTGCACGCGCTCCGGCACCTGCGGGCCCGCGGCAGCGGCGATGCGGGCCGTGAGGGGTTCCAGGGCGACCGACGGACCGAGATCCTCGAAGGCGCCGATGAGCAGGTCCGCGAGGGTGGCGGGGTCCAGGAGCAGCTCGGCGGTGGCCAGCAGGCCGGCCAGCTCGTCGTCCACCCGGGTGGGATGTCCCGGCAGCGTCACGCGGAGCCGGGCGAGCAGACGCCGGCGGACCTCGCCCTCGGCCCAGCGTCGGGCCACGGCGGCCACGGTGGCCCGGCTGTCGGCGACCACGGTCAGGGCGGTGTCGCGGTCCGGCGCCCCGGGCAGCCCGTGGTGCAGTAGCCCCACGGCGGCGTCGCCGAGCGCTCCGACCGGTTGCGCGGCCAGGTGCGCGAGCCGCGGCCACCAGCGTGCCGCCGCGCCGGCGGTCAACGCCCCCACCTGCGTGGCGATGCTCGCGTGCTGCGCGAGCTGGGCATCGAGTCGCGCGCGGACGTCGTCGGTGGCCAGGCACGCCGGGCAGTCCGTCGAGACCGCGGGTCCCAGCGGCGCGCGTACCGGTGTCCGCCCGCAGAGGGCGACGCTGCCACCGGCCGTGGTGAGGTGGGTCCGGGAGCCCACCACCGGGGTCGCGGCGATCAGCCCTCGGGTGGTCACGGGGGGCAGGAGGTGCACCTGTGCGACCCACCACCGACCGTGGGGGGTCGTCCCGGCCAGCTCCGTCAGCCGCGCCCCCCGTACACGGGTGGTTGCGGGCATCCCGGGGGCGGGACGCGAGCCCGGGCCCCCGCGTGTACCCGCCCCGGGAGGCTGCAGGGTCGCGACCAGTGACCGGGCCACACCGGCGGCCTGCCAGGGGTCGCCCACCGCGTCGTCGTGTGCCAGCAGGGGCGGGAAGCCCAGGGGGCGTCGCGCGGCGAAGGTCGCGCCGTCCGGTGCGCGGACCGTCGTGCCGCGCGTGAGGCGGGCAGCGAGGTGGTGCTCTCCCACGGCCCGGGCGGCGGGATCGTCACCGCCGAGGGTGACCAGCAGTGTGCCGTCGAAGACCGTCACCCTCACCCCCTCGCTGCCGAACGTGCGTTCTACGTCCGGTGTCCCGGCGACGTCAACCTGACGCCCGCCGGTGAGCGGTGCCCGCAGCGTCGTCGCGCTGGTCGCATCGACGAGGGCCTGGTCGGAGCCCCCGGGGGGCGCCGCGGCGCGGGCGTGCGGTCGGCGTGCGCCCCGGGGTGACCACCCCGCCTCGGTACCTCAAGTCCCCCGCTCCAGGTGTCGAGGGAGGGGGATGGCGCTGTAGGCGCCCAGCCCTGCGCCGCCGTGCTGGTGCAACCTCGTCGTCAGGGTCGTCGTGCCGTTGGAACCAGGGTCCCGCCGGACCTCCCGGTCGCGCACCCGGGACGACCTGGTCGGCGCGTTGCCGCCGGCCTGCAGCGGGTCGCCCGCGCCGGGGGACACCGGCCTCGGCGCCGGGCCCCTGGACGCACGCCTGGCGACCCACCCCACCCTCGCTACCGGCCTCCTCGACGCCCTCGACAGCCACATCGCCGTGGTCGAGCCGTCGGGGCGGATCGTGGCCGTCAACGCGGCCTGGGAGGCCTTCGCGGCGGACAACGGCGGCGTCGACGTCGGACCCGGGGCGGACTACTTCGCGGCCTGCGGTACCTCCTCCGACCCGACCGCGGCGCAGGCGCTCCACGCCCTGCACCAGGTGGCCGACGGCCGGGTGAGCCGCGCGAGTCTCGAGTACCCCTGTCACGGTCCGAAGGAGCAGCGCTGGTTCCGGATGCTCGTGCACCGTGCCGTGCTCGCCGGTGCGTCCTACCTGATCGTGCGCCACGATCCGATCACCGCGGAGCAGCTGACCCGTGAGGCCGTCGCCACGCGGGCGGCACTCCTCGACGCCGTCGACGCCGCGGCGGTCGGTGTCGGCCTCGACGGGGTGGTGCAGGTCTGGAACGAGGGCGCTGCGCAGCTGTGGGGCTGGCCGGTGGCCCAGGCCGTCGGGCGGCATCTCGCCGACCTCCTGGTCCCGGTCCACCGCGCCGCGGCCACCTACCGCGCGCTCGCGGCGGTCATCGCGCGGGGTTCCTGGGAGGGTGAGCTGACGCTGCTGCACCGCGACGGCCACGACGTCACCGTCCACCTGCGGCTCAGGGTGCTCCACGACGCCGACGGTGCGCCCCGCAGCGTGGCGCTGGTCGCCGTCGACCTCGGCGAGCGGGTGGCCGTCGAGCGGGACCTGGTCCGCAGCAACGCGTGGCTGCGGGCCATCACCGACCGCCTCGGCGAGGGGCTGTGCACCCTCGGCCCCGACGGGCGGATCGGGTACGTCAACCCCGTGGGGCACCACCTGCTCGGCGGTGACCACGGCCGCGTCCTGGGCGGCTCCTTCACCAACCGCCTGCTCGGCACCCGAGAGGACGGCTCAGCCCGTGCGCCGGACGAGCTGCTCATCGGCGAGGAGTTCGCCGGCACCGTGGCCGGTGAGGTCACCCTCGACCGGTTGCTGCGTTCCGACGGCTCCACCATCCCCATCGAGTACGTGGCCACGGAGCTGCCCTCCCGCAGCGGGACCGAGCCCTCGGGCTGGGTGGTGAGCTTCCGCGACGTCACCGACCGGCTCGCCCAGGAGCAACGGCTCCGCGAGGACGCGGAGCACGCCCGGTGGATGGCGCGGATCCAGGAGGCCCTGGAGCAGGACCACTTCGTGCTGTACGCCCAACCCATCATCGAGGTCGCGACCCGGCGCACCGTCCAGCACGAGCTCCTGCTGCGCCTCCAGGATCCCGACGAGGGTCTGATCGCCCCCGGGGTGTTCCTGCCCATCGCGGAGACCTACGGTCTGGCCCCGGCCATCGACCGCTGGGTCATCGGGCGGGCGGTGGCGCTGGCCGCCGCGGGTCACGCCGTGGAGTTGAACGTCTCCGCGCGGTCGCTGAGCGACAGGTCCCTGGTCTACGAGATCGAGCGGCTCCTCGCCCACGCGCAGGTCGACCCGGCGTTGCTGGTCTTCGAGATCACCGGGACGGCGCTGCTCGACAACCGTGAGGGCGCTGCCCGGTTCGCCACCCGACTGCGTGAGCTCGGGTGCCAGCTGGCCCTGGACGACTTCGGTACCGGCTACGGCGCGCTGACCTACCTCAAGCACCTCCCGGTCGACGTGCTCAAGATCGACATCGACTTCGTCCGCGACGTCCGGACGAGCCTCGCGAGCCGCCACGTGATCGCCGCGGTGGTCGCGCTGGCGCGGGCCTTCGACCTGCTGACCGTCGCCGAGGGCGTGGAGGACGAGGACACCTTCACCGTCCTGGCCGAGCTGGGTGTCGACCAGGCGCAGGGCTACCACCTCGGACGACCCGCACCCCTGGACGAGACCCTGCTGGCCGGTTCCTGATCGCCGGCGGCGCTGCTGGCCGCCGGTCCCCGACCCGCGGGGCGGCGGGGCAGCGGTCGCGATGTCGGCGCCGGGGTGGTGGTCGCCCCCGGGTGGCGAGTCACTGCTCCGAGGTGTCGGTCTGGGTCACCTTCGACAACCCCCGGGGGGCGTCGGGGTCGAGGCCCCGGGCCCGCGCGAGCTCCTCGACCAGCAGCTGTGCCGGCACGATCAGGCCCAGGGGTGCCAGCGTCTCGGGGAGGTCCGGACCCACCACCTCGACGTCGCAGGCGGCCGCGAACCCCGTATCGCCGCCGATGCCGATCGAGCGGGCACCGAGGTGGTCGATGTCCCGGGCCAGGTCGGTCATCCCGCCCACCAGGGGGCCGTCGGGTGCCGCGACGAGCACGACGGCGGTCGCGTCGTCCACCACCGCGATCGGTCCGTGGCGCAGGTCGGCGTAGGACAGTCCCCGCACCGGCTCCAGGCAGGTCTCCTCGAGCTTGAGCGCGATCTCGAGCGCCGTGCCGTACACCAGGCCGCGACCCGTGACCAGGGTGTGCTCCGCGCCGCCGAGCAGCTCCACCGCGGCGTCGACGCCCCGGCGCTGCTCCAGGAGGCCGGCGACCTCCTCGGGCACACGGGCGAGGTCGGGCTCCAGGCCGGCCGCCGGCGGGCCGAGGGCGTCGGCCAGGACCGCCATCGCCGTGAGCTGTGCGGTGTAGGACTTGGTCGCGGGGACGGCGAGCTCCTCACCGGCCTGCAGGACCAGGGCCAGATCGGCCCCGGCGGCCAGGGGGCTGTCCGCGACGTTGGTGATGGCCACGGTGCGGGCGCCCTGCGCCGCCGCCCACTCCTGGGTCGCGACGATCTCCTCGGTGCTGCCCGATTGAGAGAGCGACACCGCGAGGGTGTCGGACAGGTCGCGGTCGGTGCGGTAGTGGGTCGCGAGGCTCGGCGCCGCCAGGCTGGCTCCCCGCCCGCTGTGGACCTCGAGGACGTAGCGGCCGTAGACCCCGGCGTTGTCCGAGGTGCCCCGGGCGACCAGCAGCAGGTGGCGACGGTCACCGGCGAGGCGGCGCAGCTCCCCTCGCTGGGGCAGCAGGGCCGCCAGGGTCGCGGCGATCGTGTCGGGTTGTTCGGCGATCTCCATCGCCATGCGCGTGGTCATGACTGCTCCTGGGTGTCGGCGGGGCGGCCGGCGATCCAGGCCCCCCGGGTGCGCCAGTCCTCGCCCAGCCACACCAGGTCGGCGGGTAGGCCCGGGGCGAGCCGGCCGAGGTCCTGGCGGCCGAGGGCATCGGCAGGGACACGGGTCGCGGCCAGCAGCGCCGTGGCGGGGTCGACCCCGCAGGCGATGGTGTTGCCCACGGCCTCGTCGAGGCGCAGTGCGGAGCCGGCGATCGTGCCGTCGGCGCGCACCGGGGGCGCGCCCGCACGGACCGTGGTCGCCGCGCCGCCCAGCTCGTAGGTGCCGGGGGGCATCCCCAGGGCGGCGATGGCGTCGGTGACCAGCATGATCCGTCCCGGCGCCGCGACGAAGGCGACCTCGATCGCCGTGGGTGCCACGTGGTGGAGGTCGACGATCAGCCCTGCGGTCAGGCGGTGGTCGGCGAGCGCGGCGCCGACCACCCCCGGGTCACGGTGGCCGAGCCCGCGCTGGGCGTTGTAGAGGTGGGTGACCAGGCTCGCGCCGGCGTCGGCGGCTGCACGGACCTGGGCATCGGTGGCGTCGGAGTGGCCGACGGCCACCCGCACGCCGTGGTCGAGGAGCTGCCGGACGGCAGCCAGCGCGCCGGTGCGCTCCGGGGCGAGGGTGAGGTAGCTGAGCGCCTCGCCGCCGGCTGCGAGCAGCGCGTCGATGGCGGTGGGGTCCGGGTCACGCAGGTGGGCGGCATCGTGCGCACCACGCCGGTCCTGGGCCAGGAAGGGCCCCTCCACGTGGATGCCGATCACCCGTGCGCGGTGCCGGGGTGGTGCAGTGCGGGCGGCCTGGACGCGCGGGCGGGCCGCGGACAGGGCCGCGGTGAGTCGTGCGATCGGCGCGGTGATGAACGTCGGGACCACCGCGGTGACCCCCGTTGCCGGGAGGCGGCGCAGGACCTCGTCCCAGGCCGCATCGTCGGCGTCGACCAGGTCGGTCCCGAAGGCGCCGTTGAGCTGTGCGTCCACCAGACCGGGGGCCAGCACCCCCTCGGTCAGGGTGGTCACCCCGGCCGCCGCGGCCGGGTGCGCTCCCGTGCCCGTCGCCAGGACGCGGCCGTCGTCCACCTCGATCCAGGCATCCGGGACGAGCTGGTCGCCGAGCAGGACCCGTGGTGCCCGGATGATGGCCACTTGGTGCCTCCTCGTGCGGGTCACCACCGGGGTGGCCGACGCGGTGCGCGCAGCGGGGTCGCGCCCGGCCTGGTAGTGGCGACTGGTACGTACCACTTGAGTGGACCGTACCAGTTACCCTCCCTCCGGTCCAGGCCTGTCGCGCCCCTGCGCGGCGCGGGCGGGAGCAGCACGGGGAGGCGACGTGGAGCAGCCGGCCGGTGAGGGCCCCAAGTACCGCCAGCTCCAACGCCGGCTCGCGGAGCTGGTGGCCACGGAGCTGGCTGCCGGGGACCGCATCCCCTCGGAGCGGGAGCTGACGGCCCGGTTCTCCGTGAGCCGGGCGACGGTGCGTCAGGCACTCGGCGCGCTCGCGCGCGAGGGCGT
This sequence comes from Nitriliruptoraceae bacterium, assembly GCA_007117945.1. Classification (GTDB taxonomy): domain Bacteria; phylum Actinomycetota; class Nitriliruptoria; order Nitriliruptorales; family Nitriliruptoraceae; genus T1Sed10-7. The sequence goes on from SKTN01000063.1 coordinate 9,146, forward strand.
CCTCGAGCGCCGGCACGGCAGCGGCACCTTCGTCGCCGAGCGGCGCGTGACCTCGCGGCTGCACCTCGCCTCCTTCTCCGAGGACATGGCGCGACGCGGCCTCACCCCCACGACCCGGCTGCTCGCGACGGAGCGCACCGGTGCCAGCGACGAGGTGGCCGCCGCCCTCGCGTTGTCGCCCGGCGCGCCCGTCGCCCGGCTCGAACGCCTGCGCTGCGCGGACGACCGCCCCATGGCCTACGAGGTGGGCCACTACCCCCTCGCGCGGCTGCCCGGGTTCCTGGAGCACGAGCTCACGGGCTCGGTGTACGAACTCCTCCGCGAGGGGTACCGCCGGCCCCCCGACGGTGGGCAGCAGCTGCTGTGGGCCGAGGCGGCCTCGGGTGCGCTGGCCCGGCTGCTGGAGGTGGCGGCGGGCGCACCGCTGCTGGTGTTCGAGCGCACCTCCCTGTCACGTCGCGAGCCGATCGAACACACCGTGTCCTGGTACCGCGCCGACCGGTACCGCGTGAGCATGGAACTCGGCCCGAACTGAAAGCACCGGCGCCGTCGGCGTAGGCTCGCTCAGCGGTGCCCGGTGTGGCGGTCGCAGGCGGCCGTCGCGGACGGACGGGACGGAGGTTCGGGGTGGGACTGCTCGATGGGATCCGCGTGCTGGACCTGTCGCGGGTCCTGGCAGGCCCGTACGCGGGCCAGCTGCTGGCCGACATGGGGGCCGATGTCATCAAGATCGAGCCGCCCGACGGCGATCCTGCACGGGGGATCGGCCCCCACGTGGACGGTCGGTCGCTGTACTTCAGTGCGCTGAACAGCAACAAGCGGGGGATCGTGCTCGATCTGACGACGGAGGCCGGGCAGGAGGCCTTCGCGGCGCTGCTGGCCGAGGCCGACATCCTGCTGGAGAACCTCCGGCCGGCCGCTGCCCGTCGGCTCGGTCTGGAGCCGGCCAGCCTGCTCGA
>SKTN01000311.1 GCA_007117945.1 Nitriliruptoraceae bacterium
GACCCCGGCCGCACCCCGCAGCGCGCCGGCGGCACCCCGCGGCACCCTGATCACCGCCGACCGTGTGGTCACCCTGGGGCGGGGGCGCACCGTGGCGCGCGCCGTGGTGGTGCGCGGCAGCCGCGTGGTGTGGGTGGGGGACGACCTTGCCCACGCACCACCGCACCAGTCCCGCCTCGACCTCGACGGCTGCGTGCTCGGGCCCGCCTTCGTCGACGCCCACGCCCACCTGACCATGACGGGCCTGAGCCTCAGGGGTCTGGATCTCACGGGGGTGACCTCCAGCGACGAGCTGCTGCGGGCGGTGTCGACCTACGCGGGCCAGCACACGGGCCGGGTGATCTGGGGGCACGGTCTGGATCCGTACCGCTTCCCCGACCGGCTGCCCGATCCCGAGGAGCTGGCCCGGGCCGCAGCCGGCCAGGCCGTCTACCTCTCCCGCGTCGACGGCCACGCCGGGCTGATCGACCGCACCCCCCTGGTGGCGGCGCCCCTGGCCCGGGCCGAGGGCATCGAGCTGCGTGACGGCCAGCCCACGGGGGTGATCCGGCGGGAGGCCAACCACATCCTGCGCCGGTGGGCGGTGGCGTCGATGAGCGAGGCGGAGCTGTCCGCCGCCCGGAGCACCGCCGCGCAGCAGGCGGCGGCCCTGGGGGTCGCCTCGGTGCACGAGATGGGCGGCCCCGACATCATGGGCCTGGCCGACTTCGACGCGTGGGTCGAGGGCACCTGGCCCATCGAGGTCCTGCCCTACTGGAGCTCCCTGGAGCTCGACGTGCCCCTGGAGCGGGATCTGCGCCACGTCGGGGGGGACCTCCTGCTCGACGGCTCACTGGGCGCCCACACCGCGGCCCTGCACGCGCCCTACGCCGACGAACCCCGCTTCCAGGGGCATCTCGAGTACGACGACGAGACCCTGACCCGGTGGTTCCTCGAGGCCGCCCGTGCCGGGTTGCAGACCGGGGTGCACGCCGTGGGCGACGCCGCCCTGTCCCAGGTGGTGCGCTGCTGGCGCACGGTCGAGCGCCACCTCGCCACCTCCGGCGACCAGGACGTCATCGCCCGGGGACGCCACCGCATCGAGCACGCCGAGGTGACCAGCCCCGCCCTGCTCGACGACATCGCCGACCTCGGGCTGGTGGTGTCCGCCCAGCCCAACACCCAGGCCCGGTGGGGTGGGGTCGGCGGGATGTACACCTCCCGGCTCGGCCCCGAACGCGTGCGGTGGGTCAACGCCTTCCGGGCCATGGCGGACCGCGGGATCCCCATCGCCTTCGGCTCCGACGCCACGGTCACCACGATGGACCCCTGGGAGACCGTCCACGCCGCCGAGCACCACGCGGAGTCCGTCCACGCCGTGGGACGCATGGAGGCGATCTCCATGTCCACCCTGGGCGGGCGCAGCGCCGCCCGGCAGGAACGGTACGTGGGCACCGTCCGCGCCGGCATGCGCGCCGATCTGGTCGCCTACGAGGGTGATCCCTACACCGCAGGAGACCCCCGGGGCAGCCGCTGCGCCCTGACGGTGGTGCAGGGTCGCGTCGCCCACGGGGACGCGCCGCTGCCCCCGGCCCGGCAGGCCTGAGCCACCCATCCGCGCCCCGGTTGCGCCGGAGCGCTGCGCTCTGGTACGAACCGCGCCCGCCGGTGCACACACCGGGCACACCGGCGAGCAGGAGCTGTCGTGAGCGCACGTGCTACGGGTGGCGCCTTGGAGTCGCAGGACCCCGAGGGAGCTGAGCACGAGGGCGATGAGGCCGTCGAGGCGGAGTTCGAGGAGGACCTCGAGGAGGATCTCGACCCCTTCGCCGACGACACCGACACGGCCGAGGAGGACCTCGAGGGCGGTCTCGAGGAGGAGCTCGACACCGACGGCGATGCGGACGAGGACGCCGACGCCGAGCAGGGCCTCGACGAGTTGGCCGCCGATGACGACGCCGACGACGAGGAGGAGGACGCGCCGGCCGTCACCGTCGTGCCTCCCGACGCCGAGTTCGACGACGACGCGCCCGTCGCGGTGGTGGAGGACGAGGACGACGAGGACGACGGCATCGAGGGGCTGCGCGACGGGGAGTTCGTCTGTCGCGGCTGCTTCATGGCCAAGCGTGAGACCCAGCTCGCCGACGCCGACGCCCTGCTCTGCCGCGACTGCGCGTGAGCGCAGCCCGCGCTGCGGCCGCGCCGGCCCTGGCCGCGACCTCCGGTCTCACGCTGCTGGCCTCCCACCCACCCCTGGGCTGGTGGCCCCTGAGCTTCCTCACGCCGGCGCTGCTGGTCACCGCCCTGTGGCTGGAGGCCACCGACGCGCACGCCCGCGGGCGCCCACCCCGCGCCTTCCGGCTGGGGGTGGTGGCGGGGCTGTCGACCTTCGCCCCGCTGCTGAGCTGGTTGCTCCTCCCTGCGGGGGTGGTGGGCTGGGGCCTGCTGGTGGGCATCCAGGCCCTGTGGATGGGGCTGCTCGCGTGGCTGCTGGTGCGTGCGCTGCACTGGCGGACCCTGCCCCTGGTGGCCGCGGTGCTGTGGACGGGCATGGACGCCTGGCGGGCGATCTGGCCCCTCAACGGGTTCGAGTGGGGCGCCATCGCCTACGCCCACGTGGACGGGTC
>SKTN01000162.1 GCA_007117945.1 Nitriliruptoraceae bacterium
CGCGGGACCACCCGGAGCTCGCCCTCGACACCCTGATCCTGAGCTGACCGTGCTGACCTCACTGTTCCCCGACCCCCATCCGCCGCGCCGTGGCACCCGGTTCTCCGGGTGGCGGATCGTGGTGGCCGCCGCGGTGGGGCTCGGCATGACCGGCCCCGGCCAGACCGTCGGGGTCAGCGTGTTCATCGACCCGATGATCGAGACGCTGGCGCTGAGCCGCTCCCAGGTGTCCACGGCCTACCTCATCGGCACCCTGGCCGGCGCCCTCGCGCTGCCGACCGCCGGTCGGTTCCTGGACGCCCGCGGTTCCCGGGTCACCATGGCCATCATCGGTGGGGTGTTCGGCACCGTGCTGATGGCGATGGCCGGAGTGGTCGGCCTCGTCACCCTGACCATCGGCTTCGCCGGGATCCGGATGTTCGGGCAGGGTGCGCTCGGGCTCACCTCGACCACCGCGCCGGCCCCGTGGTTCGACCGGCGCAGAGGCGTCGCGATCGGGGTCACGACCGCTCTGGGCTCGGCGTTGTTGTCGCTGTTCCCACTGGCCGCCGCCGCCATCATCCCGGCGATCGGGTGGCGTGCGGCGTGGATCGTCACGGGCCTGACCATCTGGTTGGTCGTCGTCCCGCTGGCGGTCCGGGTGATGATCGACCATCCCCACGACGTGGGGCAGGAAGCCGACGGGGACGCGCCCCGCGAGGACGCCGAGGAGCGGGCCCGCGCCGCGACGGCGGCCTCCTACACCCGGGCGGAGGCGATCAGGACCCCGATGTTCTGGGCGGTCGCCGGGGCGACGGCGGCGACGGGCATGATCGGCACCGGGCTCGCCTTCCACCAGATCGACCTACTCGGGGAGCAGGGACTCACCCCGGTGCAGGCGGCCGCGAACTTCCTGCCCCAGACCGCTGCGTCGCTGCTCGCGACGCTCGCGGTGGGATCCATGGTCGACCGGTTCGCCGCCCGTTGGGTGCTCACCACCTCGATGCTGCTGCTCATGGCAGCGATGGTCGGGGTCGTGTTCGTGTCGCCGGGGTGGACCGCCGTGGCCTACGGGGTCACCGTGGGGGCGGCGGGTGCGTCCGCACGGGCGATGGAGGCGGCGTCCTTCCCCAAGCTGTACGGGCTGGCGCACCTCGGCTCGATCCGTGGGGTGGTGACTTCGATCAGCGTCGGCTCCACGGCCTTCGGGCCCCTGGCCCTGGCGGTGGGTCGCGACCTGACGGGCAGTTACGAGCAGGTCCTGCAGGTGCTGCTCGTCCTGCCGCTGGCCGTGATCATCCTGGGTCTGCTGGCGCCGGTGCCCACCAAGTCGGGTCAGCCAACCTGAGGTGTGCAGCGAAGTGACCTGTTGCGGGACGCTTCGCTGCACACCCCGGCCGCGGGAACGTGTCCGTGCGCCGCTCGCGGGGGCCCGGCCACACCCCGGCCGCGGGAACGTGTCCGTGCGCCGCTCGCGGGGGCCCCGTCCCACGATCGGGGTTCCCTGTGGCCGGTTACGCTGCCGCCCGCCACGAAGCCGTCCGCCGCCGGGGGTGGTGGCCACCGGAGGTGACGGATGCTCGAGGGGCTGCTGCCGCTGAGTGACCCGGGCGCGGTCTTCGCGGTGCTGTTCCTGCTCGTGCTGATCGGGCCGCTGCTCGCCGACCGGTTCCGGCTGCCCGGCATCATCGGCCTGCTGGTCGCCGGCATGGTGATCGGCCCCAACGTCACCGGCGTGCTGGACCAGAACACCTTCATCGAGACCATCGGCTACATCGGGCTGCTGTACCTGCTGTTCCAGGGTGGCCTCGCCCTCGACATGAACGGGTTCATCAAGCGGCGGCGGGACTCCGCGGTCTTCGGCCTGGCGACCTTCGTGCTCCCCATGGTGGTCGTCACCGCTGTCGCCCTCGCGCTCGGGCTCGGCTGGCTGGCGTCGATCATCATCGCCTCGGCCTTCACCAGCCACACCCTGCTGAGCTACCCCGCGATCCAGCGCTTCGACCTCACCCGCAACCGTGCGGTGACCGCCACCCTGGGTGCCACCCTGCTGTCCACGGTGGGTGCCCTGCTGGTCCTGGCCGTGGCCGCAGCGGGTGCGCGCGGCCAGACCGGGATCGGCTACTGGCTGCTGTTCACCTTCGGCCTGGTCGCCTACCTCGCCCTGATGCTGGTCGGGGTCCCGCGGATCACCCGGTGGTTCTTCACCGGCCTCGGTCAGGACCGCCAGATCCGGCTCACCTACCTGCTGTCGGGTATGGGGGTGGCGGCGGTGCTCGCCGGGGTCATCGGCATCGAGCCGATCGTCGGTGCCTTCCTCGCCGGTCTGGCCTTCAACCCCTTCGTCCCCGCGGGCACCGTCATCGAGGACCGGGTGCGCGTGCTCGGACAGAGCGTGTTCATCCCGGCCTTCCTCATCTCCACGGGGATGCTCCTCGATCCCGTGGCGCTGTTCACCGACCCGCGCACCCTCGGGCTCGGTGCGGCCTTCGTCGCCGCCGAGGTGAGCGCGAAGTGGCTGGCTGCGGAGGGTTCGGGGCGCCTGATGGGCGTCAGCCGCCCCGAACGCGGCGTGATGTTCTCCCTCAGCGTCGGCCAGGCCGCGGGCGCCCTGGCCGCGGTGATCGTGGCGGAGGATCTCGGGCTGGTCGGCACCGACGTCGTCAACGCCGTGGTGCTGGTGATCCTGGTCACGGCCCTGGTGGCCGGGGTGACCGGTGACCGCTACGCCCCCCAGGTGGAGGTGCCCGAGCGCACGGACGCGCTGCTGGGCAACCGGGTCGTGGTCCCGGTGTCCAACCCGAGGAGCGTCGCGCAGCTGGTACGCGTCGGTGCACAGGTCGCCGCCGCCGACTCCGGCGCGGTGGTGGCGGTCAACGTGCTGCCCTTCGACGCCCGCCCCGACCAGCTCCGTGCCCACCGCGACCTGGCAGCCAAGGCCGAGGCCACGGCCCTGAAGGCCGGATCCGAGGTCACCACCTCCGTGCGCATCGACGCGACCACGGTCGCCGGTGTGCTCCACACCGTCGTGGAGCAGGCGGGGACCTGCCTGGTGATGGGGTGGAAGGGCTACGCCAACCGCCGCGAGGGGCTGTTCGGCGCCACCATCGATCAGATCGTCTCCCAGAGCCCCGTCCCGGTCATGGTGTGCCGTCCCGGGGACGATGACGCCACCCGACGGATCGTGGTGGTGGTCACCGAGGAGGACCTCGACCCCACGGGGTTCCGCGGGACGGTCCTGGCCTTCGAGGTGGGACATCGCATGGCACGCCAGGCCGAGGTGGACCTGATCATCGTCACCGAGGTGGGCGCGGAACAGGTCCAGCCCCAGCTCGCGGGGTGGGGCGTGGATCCCGATGTGGAGCTGGTCCCCGTGGAGGGGGTGATCGGGCGTCTCAACCGCCTCCTGCAGCCCGGTGACGTGGTCCTCACGGGGGTCCCACCGGTGCAGAGCCGGCTCGGCAAGGGTGCCCGCCGTCTGGCGCGGGCCGCGGCCGGACGCACCGTCATCGTGACCGTGCCGCGGTGAGGCCGATGGGCAGCGGTGGCGGGTCCTCGGTGGCCGATGGCCGGTGGCCGACCTCCGCGAGGAGCACGCTCAGCGGCACTCGGCGCACCGGCCGGTGACGGTCAGCTCCACCTCGTCGACGGCGAAACCGTGCCCGGTGTCGAGGTGCTCACGGACCTGGGCCACCAGGGAGCCGATGTGGTGGTCCACCCGGCCGCACCGGCTGCAGACGAGGTGGAAGTGCTCATCAGGGTGGGCGAGCTCCCACCGGTTCGCATCGCCCTCGCCCAGACGGCTCGCGCGTGCCAGCCCCAGCTCCTCGAGCAGGTCCAGGGTGCGGTAGACCGAGGCGAGGTCGACGTCGTAGCCCGCGGCCTGTGTCAGCGCGGACACCTCCTCCACGGTGAGGTGGCGCTCAGCGGCGCACAGCACCTCCCAGACCGCACGCCGCGGGCGGGTCACTCGGTACCCGCGGGTGCGCAGCAGTGCCTCGAGGTCGGCTTCCCTGACGGCGTCCATGGGGGCAGCGTACGCCCACCCCGCTCAGCGCGGGACCGTGAGGATCCCCGAGCGCAGCTTCGGGCGCAGGTAGGTGCTCTTGTGGGGCAGCACCTCGCCGGCACCGGTGATCGTGAGGACCTGCTCCAGGGTGGGTGGGGCCAGGGCGACCCCCACGCTGCCCGGGCGTTGCAGGGCGCCCACCCCCGCGGGCCCCGGGACCGGCACGAGCTGTGCGGCCTCGGGCCCTGCGGCCAGGGTGGCCAGGGGGGCCAGCACGCTGCGCTCGGCGACGGCGGCGTCGAGCTGATCCCGGGCAGCCCCACCCCGCAGGTGGTGGATGTCGAGGGCGAACCACCGATCGGCGACGACGAGGTGGAGGGTGCCCGGCCCCGTGGGCAGCGACGGGCCGGGCAGGGGCCTCGCGTCCAGCCCGACCTCCCGCAGCACCGCCTGCACCTCCGCGGCGGTGACGGGACCGAGGCCGTCGACGCGGCGGTGGAAGGGGGCGATGTCCAACTCGTCCGCGGCGACCAGCGCCGTCAGCACCAACCGGTGCTGCTCGAGGGGGGCGGGACCCGCCATCCCCGGCCGGTGGGCGGCGTGGACCGCGTCGGGTCCCACCCGGCGTGCCACGGCCGCCGCCCGGTGGTGCCCGTCGGCGACGGTGGCGTCCTGCACCTGCCCGGCGGCCCGCGCGACTCGCCGCCGCAGCGTCGGGTCGGCCACCGTCCACACGCGGACCCGGTCACCTGCACCGAGGTCGGTGTCGAGGTCGGGTGGGCCGGCGCGGGCCTTGGCCACCACCTCATCGAGGTCGTGGTGACGGCGGTGCAGCACACACACGGGGCTGGAGGCTGCCCGGACCTCGGTGAGGTAGCTGGCCAGATCCGCCACCCGGTCGGGCCGCACGTGCTCGTGGGGCCGGATGCGGCCGTCGAGGAAGGCCTCCACCTCGATGTCGACGACGACGGCGGTGACCGTGGTGGCAGCTTCGGTCAGCTCGAGCAGCAGCACGGCCGGTCCGGGCAGTGACCGGAAGCGACCGCTGTCGTGGAGGCGGTGGAGGGCGCGCCGTTGGGTGGCGAGGTCGGCGCCGCCCTCGGTCCCGGTGGGTAGTGCCGCCAGGAAGCTGTCGGGGTTGGCGGCGATGTGGGCCCGGCGGCCGTCGGCGTCCAGGGCGTCGTAGGCGGGGGCGATGACCCGGGCCGCGTGCTCGGCGGCGACCAGTCGGGCGTCCACGAGTGGGTGCAGTGGCAGCACGTCAGGCCCGGTCGATCCAGCGGTCGGCCACCCGGCGGCGCCGCTCCAGCTGGGCGAGGCTGGCGTCCCCGATCGCGGCGATGCTGACCTCCTGGTTCAGGCGGGCGTTGACCACCTCGGGGGTCAGGCCCGTGAGGTGGGTGAGCATCCGGACCCGGTCGGTGTTCTCCCGGCGGAGCTCACGCTTGCGCTGGGTCCGCGGCACCGTGGCCAGGGCGCCGGCCAGCTCACCGGCCCCGGTGATCGGCGGGGGTGCCGCCAGCTCGATCTCCATCGTCAGCCCGTTGGCGTCGTCGACGATGAGGTCCTCGGGATGCTGGTCGTCGAACACGCTGGTCGGATCGCCGGCCATGGGGGTCGCGGAGATGGCCTGGAACAGCGACAGCTGGTCCTCGCCCTCCGCCGGGAGGGCGTCCAGCTCCACGCTCGGCTGCTCCCCCTCCTCCTCGCGGCGCCGCAGGGAGTGGGTGCGGGCCTGGGCCAGCTGGGCGGCGAAGGTCCGCAGCCGCACGTCGTCGGGGAGGAACATGAACGCCTTCTGGCGGCGCATCTGCCCCTGCCAGCGCACCAGCCGCCCCACGGCCTGGCGGAAGAACAGCTCCGTGACCGTCGTGGTGGCGTACACCCCGACCCTGAGCCGCGGGATGTCCACGCCCTCGGACACCATCCGCACCGCCACGATCCAGGGCTCGCGCCCCCGGGCGAAGGCGGCGATCCGGTCGCTGGCGTCGGGATCGTCGGAGGTCACCACCACCGCATCGACACCGTGGCGGGTGCGCAGCAGACGGGCCACGGCCCGGGCGTGCTCGACATCGATGGTGATGGCCAGCGCCCCGGCGTCGGGCTGCTGCTCGCGGAGGCGGAGCAGCTGCTCGTGGGCCTGGTCCAGCACCGCACGCAGCCACTCGCCCTCGGGGGACAGGGCGGTCCGCAGCCGCTGCGAGGCGCCGGTGCGGTCGAGGTCGTCGTCGAAGGTGGCCGACATGACCGTGCCGTCGGGGGCCGTCCACTCCATCTCCCCACCGAGCCGCGGGAAGAACACCGGCCGGACCACGCCCCCGTCGCGCAGCGCGTCGTCGTAGCCGTAGACGTGGTCGGCCACGGCCTCGTCCGCCTCGACCCAGGGGTTGGACTCGGTCGGCCCGTAGGTGACGAAGGGGATCGGGTTGCGGTCGCTGCGGAAGGGGGTCCCCGACAGCGACAGGCGGCGCGCGGCCGGCTCGAAGGCGTGGGCGACGCCATCACCCCAGGCCCGCTCCGCGCCCGCGTGGTGGATCTCGTCGAGGATCACGAAGGCATCGTCGCTCGGGCCGCGTAGCCCCGCGGCGCTGGAGGCGACCTGCTGGTAGGTCACCGCGACCCCGTGCATGTCTGCGGGGAAGGCCTCGGTGCTGGACCAGTTCGACTCGAGGTGGAGGCCGAAGGCGGCGGCCGCCTCGGTCCACTGGTGCTTGAGATGCTGGGTAGGTGTGACCACCACCAGGCGGCGGTGCGGGTGGCGCGCGAGGTCCCTGAGCCCCGCGGTCAGCGCGAAGGTGGTCTTTCCCGCGCCCGGGGTGGCGACGGTGAGGAAGTCCCGTGCACTGCGGGCCTCGAAGGCGTCGAGAGCGTCCTTCTGCCAGCGGCGCAGGCGGAGGCGACGATGCACGGAGGATCCCCTGGGGTGGCGAGCGGGGCGCGACCCTATCCGCCCCCTGGGACGGCGCCGTCCGGTGGAGGGGGAGCCGCCCGGTGGCAGGGCTCACCCGTCGCCCGGGGCACCGTCCTCCCCCCGCTGCCCGGTCTCCGCGGCCTGCGCGACCACCTCGAGGACCTCGTCGCCGTAGCGTTCGAGCTTGGCTGGCCCCACGCCGGGGCAGGCGGCGAGCTCGCTGAGGGTCTCGGGTCGACGGCCGGCGATCAGCTGCAGGTGACGGTCCTGGAACACCAGGTAGGCGGGGACACCGTTGCTCCGGGCCACCGCGGAGCGCCAGGCCTTCAGCTCCGCGAACAGCGCGTCGTCGGCCGCGTTGCCGGCGGCATCGACGTCGAGCTGTCCGGGCCGGCCGCCACCCGGCGCGCCACCGCTGCGCTGCGGAGCGGTCAGCACGCAGCTGCGCTCCCCCACCCGCACCCGGCTGCCGTGGGGCACGCGGACCTGCACGGCCGCCGCGTCCCCATCGGGGAGGTCCACGACCGCGTGGTGACGACCGAGGGCGGTGATGCGTCCGGTGACACCGCCGGCCAGGGTCACCTCGACCCCCCGGGCGGCGTGCAGCTGCCCGTCGGCGTCGAAGGTGGGCTCGACGGGGCCCGCCACCCCCCGTGGGCGGGCCCCCGGCCCGGTCGCGCCCGCGCCACGGGGTGGGGTGTGCACCTCGTCCAGGAAGGGCGATGCGCGCTGGGTGTCGGCGATGACGTGGACCTGCTCCTGGCAGCGGGTGATGGCCACGTGGAACACCCGACGCTCCTCCTCCACGTCGTCGGCCAGCCGGTGGGGGAACAGGCCCTGGTTCGCGGCGAACACCACCACGTGGGGCCACTCCATGCCCTTCACGCGGTGGACCGTGGAGAGGGTCACCCCCGTGGGTTCCCCCGGGACCTGGAGGCGTTCGCCGAGCCAGCCCTCGAAGCGGGCCGGCTCCGGCTGGAGGGCGGCGAGCTGCTCGAGGGCGTCGAGGTCGTCGCCGTGGCTCGATCCCTCCGGCCGGCGGCGTGAGGCGTCGAGGGCGTCCATCGCCTCACCCAGGCCGATGCGGCGCCGGATCACGTCCAGCACCTGCGCCGTGTCACCGCCGTCGGACAACGTGTCGGCGAGGTCGAGGAGGTCGCCGAGGTAGTCGCTGAAGCGCTGCCGGTGGGTCTCGGAGAGCTGGTCGCCGACCCGCTCGAGGTCACCGAGGGACCACGGTGAGCGTCGCGGCAGCAGCGGGGTGACGGCGGACTTCACCTTGCGGGCGGGACGGTTGAGGGTGTCGAGCACGTCGGCCCGGCGCAGCTGCTGGGGGTGGAGCCCGAGGCGCAGGTAGGCCAGGGCCGTGCGGATACCCGTGCGCTGGAGCACCGTGCGGTCGAGGGGTGCGGTGTGGGGGATACCCGCCTCGGTGAGTGCCACCTGGACCGGGAGCAGGGCGCTGTTCACCCGTGCGAGCACCGCCACCTGCGCCGGGTCGGCACCGCTGGCCAGGGTCGCACCGATCAGGGCGACGGCGCGTTCCGCCATCGCCCCGCCGCCCACCCGGTGGATGGCGAACCCGTCGTCGTCGCTCACCTCGGCGCCTCGCTGCCTGCCGTTGGTGCCGCCGGGCGGGCACGGGCGGCGCGGATGCGCTTGTCCACGCGGTGGCGGTTGTGGGACAGCAGGGTGGAGGCGGCGTCGACCACGGCGGGCGGGCACCGGTAGTTGACCTCCAGGGCGTGGAAGCTCGCGCCGGGGAACCACCGGTCGAAGGCCGTGAGGTGCTCGGGGGTCGCACCGGCGTAGCTGTAGATCGTCTGGTCGTCGTCGCCGACGGCGAACACCTGCATCGAGGGACCGGCCACCAGGCGGATCAGCAGCAGGAAGGCCGGCGTGAGATCCTGGAACTCGTCGACCAGCAGGTGGGTGCCCCACCTCTGGACCTGTGCGCGCAGGTCCGGGCGTTGCAGCAGCAGCTCGATCGCCCGGTAGATCTGCTCGTCGAAGTCCAGCAGCCCCTCGTCGGCCAGCACCTGGCGGTAGCGCACGAACACCTCGGCGAAGCCGTCGATATCGCCGCGCTGGGCCTCCACCTCGACGGGGTCGACCAGGGCCAGGCGGACCTCCGCGAGGGCGTCGAGGTAGGCCTGGAAGGGGTCCTGGTTGGGGATCCGGGCGGTGCGGACGAGCCGGTCGAGGAGGCGTCGCACGTCGCGTTCGCCGATCACCTGGCGGCGTTGGTCGAGGCTGCAGATCCTGAGCGCCAGGGAGTGCAGGGTGCGGATCGACACCTCGAGGTCGCTGGTGCGGGCCCGCATCTCGCCGGCGGCGCGGGTGTTGTAGGCCAGGGCGGTGACCAGCTCCGGTTCGACGCCACGGTCGGTGAGCAGGTGGCGCAGACGGGCGGTCAGCACGCGGGTCTTGCCCGACCCGGCGGGGGCGATGATGCGTGCCGGCCCGTGCCCGTGGGTCACCGCCGCCAGCTGATCGGGGGCGAGGGGCTCCTTCGGCACGCTGTCACGATGGAGCGTCAGGCGGCCGAGCGTGACCGACTCCCGGTGCACCACCGGCCGCGACGGGCCATCGGGCAGCGGCCCACGGGGTCCACCGTCGACGAAGGCGTCGCGGCCGTCGGGCAGCTCGATGTCCGCGGCAGCGCTGTGACCGGCGCCGAGGTGGCGTTGGGCCAGTACCCCGTGCCACCACCGGGGTGCGTCGCCCCGCAGGTCGTAGCTGTTCGCCCAGGTCAGGAAGTGCAGGTGCTCGCGGTGGAAGCTGTGGTCGCGGGGCAGGGCGTAGGGCGGGTCCTCGGTCGACTCCGGGGCGCGGGCCTCGGCGTTGTCGACGGCCAGTTCGATCACGCTGGGACGGCGCGTCAGCCACCGGGAGCGCAGCACCGCGGTGACCGGCGCCGGATCGGCGAGGACCTCCGCGTCCACCACCAGGCGGGGGACGTGCTCGTAGCCGGCGGGGGTCGGTGCGTCGCGCCCGACCACGACGCTGCGCCCCAGGGCCGGTGGGCCGGGGAAGCTGGTGGCGGTGGGTGGGGTCGGTGGCATGGCGCGCGCAGGCTAGGGGCCCACAGCCGCAGCACGGTCGCGGGCAGCCGCCGACCTGGGGATGGCGTCCCCGTGGAAGGTCACC
>SKTN01000036.1 GCA_007117945.1 Nitriliruptoraceae bacterium
GCGGCGGCGACGATCTCCTCGACGGTGCGGCAGACGCTGCCGGCGGGCGGAACGGGGACGCCGTTGCGGCCGAACAGCTGCTTGCCCTGGAACTCGACCAGGTCCATCGGTGCTCCTGTGACGGTGCGGTTGGGTGGGGTTGGGACGGGGGTCCGGGGTGCAGCGGGGGGCGGCGGGGGCTGTGTCGGATGTCGGTGGGGCGGCCCGGCGGCGGCCCGGGGGGTCCTACACCTGCCGGCAGGGCAGGCAGGGGACGTGCCCGAGCTTCCCGGCGGCGGTGGGCACCTAGACGCGCTCGGGGACGTTGCTGGCGACCCAGTCGGTGATCTCGCGCATCGGGGTGCCCGGCGTGAAGATGGCGGCGACCCCCAGGTCGGTCAGCTCGGCGATGTCCCGGTCGGGGATGATGCCGCCGCCGAAGACGATGATGTCGTTGGCGCCCTGCTCGCGTAGCAGCTCGAGCACCCGCGGGAACAGGGTCATGTGCGCGCCGGAGTGGATCGAGAGCCCGATCGCCTGGGCGTCCTCCTGGAGTGCCGCGGAGACGATCTGCTCCGGGGTCTGGTGCAGGCCGGTGTAGATGACCTCCATCCCGGCGTCGCGCAGCGCCCGCGCGACGACCTTGGCGCCACGGTCATGCCCGTCGAGGCCCGGTTTGGCAACCACGACCCTGATCGACACGGCCACACCTCCCGTCGCTCACCTGTTGGCAGGCTAGTCGGGTGCTCGCGCAGCGACGAAGCCGACCGGGGCGCACGGGTACCGTCGCCGGCGATGGACGACGACCGCCGTGCGGACGAACAGCCCGAGTTCGGCCCCTCCGGCTACCTGCCGGAGCGGGCCTCGCAGCGCGCGCGCAAGATCGTGCTGCGCGCCCCGCTGGGGGCCCAGTGGATCGTCGCGTCCCTGGTGGCGGGCGTGGTGGTCGTGGTCGCGGGGGTGTGGCTGCTGCTCTCGTCGGGGGGCGCGCCCGAGGAGCCCTGGGTCGCCGTCGCCGAGGTGGAGGAGGTCGGCCGGGCCCTGGCCCTGCCGGAGCGTGAGGTGCTGCTGGTGGCGGGCGCGGGGCGGATCCGTGCCTTCGTCGCTACCGCCGAGGTGGCCTTCTGCGAGGACAGCAACCGGCTGGAATCCCCGGACGGCCGGGTGTGGAGCCTGACCGGCCGCGGGCTCGGCGGGGCGGCCTCACTCTCCGAGCACCCCACCACGCTCCACGAGCGCACCGTCTACCTCGATCCCACCATCGAGGTGGACGGCCCCGAGCCCAGCGACGAGCCCGTCGAGCCGGGCTGCGGGTGAGGCGTCGGGCGTGCAGCGTGCGGCTCGGGCGCGCGGCGTGCGGCTCGGGCGTGCGGCGTGCGGCTCGGGCGTGCGGCTCAGGCGCTCCCGGCGTGCGGCTCGGGCGTGCAGCTCAGGCGGTCCCGGCGTCGCTGGTGATCTCACCGGTGGTCGCCAGCTCGTCGAGCCGGGCCAGGGTGGCCTCCATGCCCGTGAGGTTGCGCTTCGGGAAACCGGCGAGCTCGAGGGCGAGCTTGGCCTTGGCCGTCGACCAGTCGAAGGTCTCCACCACCTCGGTGCCACCGTCGACGTCGCGGAACTCGTAGCGCCAGCGGTGGCCGGACATGTGCCGCCAGGCGATCCGGGTGCCCTCCTCGAACTCCACGACGGTGTTGGTGATGCGATAGCTCGCACCCGCCTTCATGTCCATACCGAACCTCGCCCCCTCGGAGAGGCGTTCGGGCAGGCCCTCACGGCCGCCCGTCACGGTGCCGGAACCGTCGATCACGGGGTGCGTCGAAGGGTCGGCGACGATGTCGAACAGCGCCTGCCGGTCGGCCGTGATGACACGGCTGGTCGAGACCTTGCGTTCCTTGGCCACGGTGATGCTCCTGGGAACGTGCGTCGGGGTTCGGGCGGGTCGTTGGCTCACCCCGGGCTTCGTCGCGCGGGCAGCGGCCGGTTGGGCGGACACCCGGACGTAACCCTCCCGCTACCCGACGGCAGGGGTGCCGAGGGGGCGCCGCCATGTCCGCGTGGGACGCTCACCGCTGACAGGTCCGATGACCTGACCCCTGACCACACCTGGGAGCTGCGGCATGCCCCACCTCGACCACCTCGACCCACAGGCGGCACGCCGACGCTACATCTCCACCGCGGTGCGCACGGTGCTCGGCGTGGGGCTCGTCGCCTTCCTGGTGCTGTCGCTGCTGCCGGGGGGCTGAGAGGCCCGAGCGGCGCGGCGCAGCGTCACTCCCACCCGGCGAGGTCATCGACGGCGACCACGGTCACCCGGCGCAGGCGGACGAGCAGTTCCCCCCGGGGACGGCGTTCCCGTCGGCGGAGGCCTCCACCTCGTCGCGGGGGACGGCGCGGGCCGCGCTGAACCGCGCCCTCTCCCGGAACGCCTCCTGGTCGTCGTCGCGTTCGACCGGGCCCTGGCGGTCCACGGAGCCGTAGGGGCGCACGGGCAGGTCGACGGACGCCGGCGCAACGCCGAGGTGGTGGGGGCTGCACGGCGTGCCGACGACGCTCCTCCGGGGCAGGGACCTGGGCTCCAGCCCAGGAGCTTGCCAGGAGATCGCACGGAGA
>SKTN01000105.1 GCA_007117945.1 Nitriliruptoraceae bacterium
ACACCCGTCCCGCCCACGACGGTGAGGGTGGCGGTCATGCCGGCGCTGTCGTGACCCGGCACGGAGCAGTCGACCTGGTAGGTACCGGGCGCGAGGTCACCGAGTTCGAGCCGGTGCTCGTCCCCGGCCCCCAGCATCGGGGTCACGAGGTCGGTGTCCAGGATCCGCAGGTCGTGCTCCGCGCCGCCCGCGTTGGTCACCACCAGTGTCCCGCCGGCTGCCACCTCGATGTCGGCCGGTGCGATGTCGAACTCGCTCAGCTCCACGGCGACCTCCGTGGGCGCGCCTGCCGCCGCGGGCTGGTCCGACGGGGCCACCCCGCCGCCCGTGTCGCCGCCACCGGCGACGGCCACGATCAGGGCGCCGGCGGCCAGGACCGTGGCGACCGCTGCGAGCGCCAGGGTCGCGATGGTGCCGACGGTGCGGGTCTCGGTGTCGGGGTCGTGCATCAGGGGCTCCGTTCCGCAGCATCCAGTAGCGCAGAACGAAAGGTTAGCGTATCGATTACTGATCGTGTGGGTTCGCCCAGGTCACCCCAGGACTGCACGCGGTGCGGGTCCCCGGCCACCGCAGCTCCCGGCGCGTCAGCACGTGGGGGAGCCCACCCCCCTGTGCTCGTGCGGGCACGCTGCGAGCCCGTGGGTCAGCCCGTGCGCCGGAGCCGGCGACCGGACACCTCGTCGGGGACGATGCGCAGCCAGCTCACCTCGGTGGAGTCCGCGATCGCCCAGCTGTCCAGCTTGTCCTCGTAGCGGGATAGCAGCTCCGGGTCGTCGACCACCTCGGCGCGGCCCTGGACGAGCACGCTCCAGCCCGTCCCACGCGCTGGATCGTGGTCGTCGAGCTGGAAGGCGACCTCACGGCCCGCCAGGCCGACATCGAGCTTGCCGCCTGCCACCGTCCTGAGGACCACGGTGGTGCCGTCGATCAGGTGGTTGACCGGGACCACCACCGGGCTGCCCCCGGCCTGGTAGGCCAGCCGGCCCAGCGGCCGGCTCCGTAGCAGCGAGAGGCACTGGTTGAGCGGCAGCACCTCGAGTCCATGACGGTCCGTCGCCTTGGTCACCCGGTTCCCCTCCTCGACGTCTCCGGGCAGCGTGCGCCCTGGGACGGCCCGGTGGCAGGGACCTCCGTCACCCCTCGGTGGGGTCCGAGCGTGGGACCCCCGGGGCCGGGCACCGGTCGCGGCAGCGCCCCACTCACTCCTCGCCGTGCTCCACCTGGGTGTAGAACACCGCCGCCTCGGTCCGCCGGGACATCCCGAGCTTGGAGAGCAGGTTGGAGACGTAGTTCTTGACGGTCTTCTCCGCCAGGTGCATCCGGTCGGCGATCTGCCGGTTGGTCAGGCCCTCGGCGATCAGGGCGAGGATCCGGCGTTCCTGGTCGGACAGGGCCTTGAGGCGGGGGTCCTCCTCGTCGCCCTTGCGCAGGCGCTCGAGCACCTTGCCGGTCAGCGACGGATCGAGCAGGGAGTCGCCCGCGGCCACCCGGCGCACCGCGTCGATCAGGTCGTTGCCGCGGATGTCCTTGAGCAGGTAGCCGGCAGCGCCCGCCATGATCGCGTCGAACAGCGCCTCGTCATCACCGAAGGAGGTCAGCATCAGGCACGCGATCTGCGGATCGCGGGCGCGGACCTCCCGGCACACCTCGATGCCGTTGCCGTCGGGCAGGCGCACGTCCAGCACGGCGACGTCCGGCGAGGTCCGTGCGATCTGCGCCAGGGCCATGCCGGCGGTGGCGGCGTCACCGACCACCTCGATGTCCTCCTCGGCGTCGAGGAGGTCCTTGAGCCCGCGACGGACGACCTCGTGGTCGTCGACGAGGAAGACACGGATGGACACGGACGACCTCCGGATCGGTGCGGTGACTGCGGGTCTCGACGTCGAGAGGCTAGTGCCCCTGCGCGGCTACGTCCGTCTTCCTCTGCCAGCCCGGGTGACGGCTACGTTGGCGCGGCAGTCGTGATCCCTGCCACCGACCCGCACGAGGTGCAGCGTGACGACCGGCCCGGAGGCCGCCAACGTGAGCGAGCCGCGCCTGCAGGCGCTCCTCGACGCGGTGCTGACCGTCGCGAGCGACCTGGAGTTGGAGGCCGTCCTCGGTCGGGTCGTGCACGCCGCCTGCGACCTGGTCGGTGCCCGCTACGGCGCCCTTGGCGTCCTGGACGAGGACGGGGAACGCCTCGCCGCCTTCGTGCACGAGGGGATGGACGCCGCGCAGGTCGAGGCCGTCGGCGCGCTGCCCTCGGGGGACGGGGTGCTCGGCCTGCTGATCACCGCGCCGCACCCGATCCGCATCGATGACCTGCACGACCATCCGAGCTCCGCCGGGTTCCCCGCGCACCACCCCCCGATGCACAGCTTCCTCGGTGTCCCGATCCGGATCTCCGGTGCGGTGTACGGCAACCTCTACCTCACGGAGAAGGCAGGCGACGAGGGTTTCACGGCGGAGGATGAGGAGCTGGTGGTGGGCCTGGCCGCCGTGGCCGGCTCCGCGATCGCCAACGCGCGGCTGTACGAGGAGGCGCGGCGCCGCGAGCGGTGGCGAAGGGCCACCGCCGAGGTGGC
>SKTN01000101.1 GCA_007117945.1 Nitriliruptoraceae bacterium
CTCGTCGAGCAGGGACGCACCGGCGAGCTCCAGGCCCGTGAGGTCGGCCACCATGGTCTGGAAGACGAGCAGCGCCTCGAGCCGGCCCTGGCTGATCTCCGGCTGGTACGGGGTGTAGGCCGTGTACCAGCCCGGGTCCTCGAGGATGTTGCGCCGGAGCACCGCCGGGGTGATCGTGGCGTGGTAGCCCAGACCGATCATCGCCGTGCGGGGGTCGTTGCTCGCCGCGATGGACCGCAGCTCGGCGAGCACGTCCTGCTCGGGCGCGGCCTCGGGCAGCTGCAGGGGCGCCGCATCACGGATCGTGTCGGGGACCGCGGCGTCGAGCAGCTCGGCGACGTGGCGGAAGCCGAGGCGTTCCAGCATCGCGGCACGGTCCGCACCGTCGACGCCGAGGTGGCGTCGGTGGAAGGCGGTGCGGTCCTCGAGGACGGATACGACGGCGGTGGACGGCTTGGACATGGGAGCACCTCGCTGTTCGCTGCGAGGGAAGCAGGCGCTCGGCGGTCGGGCGAGCAGGCACCGCGCGCAGGCACCGAGGTGGACGGTGCCCGCACGGTAGGTGGCGCCCGGGGCCCGGCGTACGGATCGGCGTCCACGCCCGCTGACCGGCACCGGTGACCGGCACCGGTGACCGGCGCCCGAGGACGGCGCAGTAGCCTCCCCGCGCCGTCGTGCTGCGCCGACCCGCCGCGCCGACGTTGGTGTCCAGGTGCCGGGGTGTGACGAGGAGGGTGACGTGCCGCTGCTCGGCGCCCACGTACCGACCGCCGATCCGTTGGGTGCTGCCGCCGAGCGGGACGCCGAGGTGGTCCAGATCTTCCTGTCCTCGCCGCGACGCTGGGCCGGTCCGAACGGTCCCCGCGCCGACGCCGAGGCGCTGCGCACCAGCGGGGTGCCGCTCTACGTGCACAGCCCCTACCTGCTCAACCTCGCCTCGCCCGATCCCACGGTCCGGGAGCGCTCGCAGGACCTGCTCGCCCAGACCTGCACGGCGGCGCAGGCCGTCGACGCCCGGGGCGTGGTGGTGCACGGGGGCCAGCTCGGCAAGGGCGAGGACAGCGAGCTCGGGCCTGCCCGCTGGCGTGCGGCGCTCGCGGCCCTGGAGACCGAGGTGCCCGTGCTGATCGAGGACACCGCGGGCGGCCCCCACGCCGTCGCCAGCACGGTGGAGCGGATCGAGCGGCTGTGGACGGCCCTGGACGGCCTCGGGCCGCCGATCGGGTTCTGCCTGGACACCTGCCACCTCCACGCCGCCGGCGAGGACGTGGTCGCGGGCACGACGCGGCTGCTGGCCACCCTCGGCCGCATCGACCTGGTCCACGTCAACGACTCGAAGGACGTCCACGGCTCTGGCCGGGATCGCCACGAGAACCTGGGCGCGGGTGCCATCGACGCCGCGGCCCTGGCCGAGGCGGTACGCCTGGCCGACGCCCCGGCGGTGGTGGAGACCCCCGGAGGAGCCGCCCAACAGGCCGAGGACATCGCCTGGTTGCGGGCACGGCTGTGAGGCGACCGCGCCGGGCGGAACGCCCCGGCGGAGGCCCCGCACTCAGCCCGAGACGGCCGGGTCGGTCGCGTCCACCACGGTGACGGGCTGGTCGCCGGTCTCCGGTTCGGTGGCCGTGACGCGCTCGGTGGGGAAGGCGGTGACCTCGCCCCTGAGCTCCTCGACCACCGGGTCGATCGCCAGGGCGAACACCCCCTGGCCCTTGCGGAGCAGGTCGAGCAGCTGCTGATCGTCGTCGAGGGCGTACACGCTGGTGCCGTCGGAGATCAGGGTGGACTCGGCAAGGGATCCGCCCGTGCGGCGGAGCTCGTCGACGGCGAGGCGGACCTTCTGCAGCGACACCCCGGTGTCGAGGAGGCGCTTGACGACCTTGATGCGCACCACGTCGTCGAAGGAGTACAGCCGCTGGGTGCCTGACCCCTCGGCCCGGCGGTAGGAGGGCTCGACCAGGCCGGTGCGTGCCCAGTAGTCGAGCTGGCGGTAGGAGATCCCCACGATCTTGCACACCGTGGGGCCGCGGAAGCCCTCCGCTTCATCGCCCACATCGAGCCGGAGCTGTCCTACGTCGTGCTGGGCCATCGTCCGCGCTCCTTGGTCGCCCCGCTGTCACCACGTGCCCTGTGCCCTACAACGCACCCCGCCCCGGCGTAGATCGCCGGGCGCCTGCCGGTGGTGGAGCGGGGAAGTGTCGTGCGCTCCACCGTCTGCGGCGCGCTCCGGTGGTGGAGCGCGAGGACGCCGTTCGCTCCACCGTGCTTCCCGGAGGAAGCACAACGGTGGAACTCCCACGATGACCGTACGCGCGCGCCCAGGAGACCGTCAACGCGTGATCGAGGTAGCGGGTATCTATACCTCCAGTTGAGGGTTATGCAAGAGGACTGTCGGCACCCGTTCTGTGCGTGCAGGATCAGCTGAAACTGCACGAAGGACTGCTTCAGCAAGCACTCTCACCACGCTGCGTCACCGCTGCCGACGACCACCGTTCGGTAGCCCGAACGCGCGTGCCACGCACGGTGACCTGCGCAGGCAGGCGCCAGGTGCCCGGTCCCAG
>SKTN01000098.1 GCA_007117945.1 Nitriliruptoraceae bacterium
ACCGAACAACCGAACACCACGTCGCAGGGGAAGTCCGGTCGGATTCCGGCGCTGACCCGCAACCGTAGGTCGTCCACCTCCTCCTCCCGCCGCCACGGCGGTGGAGGGTGGTGCCAGGCGACGAGTCGGGATACCTGCGCGTGGCGAGCGGCTCCATCCACCGTCGAGGTCTGCGGGGCGGAGCCCGGGCACAAGCGCCCGAGCGCCCGTCCCTCCGAGCACACGCCCAGCGTGCTGCCGGGGGGACGTTGTCGTCTCCGGGCCTGCTGCGCGGGCGGATCCGTCTCGGACCGCTCTCGAGAGGCACCTACGTGGCCACAACCACCGCCCCTCCCACCGGCGCAACTCTGGCGCTGTGCACCGTTCTGCTGCTGTTGCTCGCGCTGTGGTCCCCACGCCCGGCGGTGGCCGACAGCGTTCCCACCGATGACCCCGACGAAGCTGCCGCGGGCTGGCTGGTCACGGCCCTGACCGATGACCCGGCCGTGGACAGCGAGTTCGGCCCCAGCGCCGGTCCGACGATCGATGTGCTGTTCGCACTGGCCGCTGCGGGGGTCGCCGCGGAGACGATCGAGGCGGTGGCCGACTGGCTGGAGAGCGAGGCCGCGGTCTACACCCAGGGCGCGGGCTTCGACGCCGATGACGCTGCGTACGCGGGTGCCACCGCCAAGCTCGCGCTGGCGATGCTGGTCGTGGACCGGGACCCGACGGATGCGGGTGGGATCGATCTGCTCGAGCAGTTGACCGCGTTGGAGGGTGCCGAGGACGGCGCTGCCGGCCGCTTCTCCGACCGGGGCGATTTCGACGACTTCTCCACACCCCTGACCCAGTCCCTGGCGCTGCTGGCCCTGACCCGGGCAGCCGAGGTGGACCCTTCCGACGCTGCGGTCGAGGTCCTGGTCGACCAGGCGTGCCCCGACGGAGGGTTCCCCGACAGCTTCGGCGCGGCCGAGGATGCGGACACCTGCGCCTCGGCGGTGGACACCACCGCCCTGGTGGTCCAGGCGCTCGACGCGGTCGCGGAGGAGCAGACCGCGGAGGAGGCCATCGCCTGGTTGCTCGAGGTGCAGGCTGACGACGGCAGCTTCGGCTCCGAGGACGGCCCGAACACCAACTCCACCGGACTGGCGGCAGCGGCGCTGACGCTGTTCGGTGAGGACGCGGCGGCGGAGCGCGCGGTGGCCTGGATGCAGGACCTCCAGGTGGGTTGCGACGGCGAGCAGCCGGGTGCGGTCCCCTTCAGCGCTGAGGAGCCCGGGTCGCTGGAGCTCGCGACGGCACAGGCGGTCCTCGGCGCCGTCGGGACCCCGCTGCTGGAACTCGACGGGACCACGGCCAGCGACGTCGTCCCCGTCCTGGACTGCGACGGGCAGGACGCGGCTGCCCCGGAGGGTGACGAGGAGGAGTCGGCCGACACCGAGGACGCGGACGGCGAGGTGGACGAGGAGGCTGCGGCCGAGGACGAGGAGCCCTTGGACGAGGAGGCGGCGACCGCCCCCGGCGACGCCGACGAGGGGTGGTCACCGAACTGGATCGCGATCCTGCTCGCTGCACTGCTCGCCGCCGGGGTCGCCTACCTGGTCCAGCGGCGCCGCGCAGGCGGTGGCGCCAGCTCGGACGCCACTCCATGACCACCCGGCTCGCACCCCGTGGGGCCGTCGCGCTGCTGGCGGTCCTGGTCTGCGCCGCACTCTGGGCGGCGGTGCCCGCGGTCGCCGCGGACCCGGCGGACTGTGACGGGGTGTGGGTCGTGGTCGATGCCGCCGAGGTGGCAGGTGCGGTCTCGGTGAGCTGCGTGACCGGCGAGGTCGACAGCGGGCTGGATGCCCTGGCGGCCGCGGGGCACACCGCCACCTTCGTGCCGGGGATCGCGGGCATGGTGTGCACGATCGATGAGGTACCCGACCCGTGCAACCGCGCGCCCGCGGACGCCTACTGGTCCTACTGGCACGCCACCGACGGCGACGAGGAGTGGACCTACGCCCGCGTCGGTGCCGGCACTCGTGCCCCCGCACCGGGCGATGTCGAGGGCTGGCGGTTCGGTGACGGCCGTGCCCCACCGCAGCCGCTGCCACCGGCGGTGGCGGAGGCGGCCGCTGCCACCGCGAGGCCTGCTGCGAGCACCTCGAACGCCGCCCGGACGTCAGGTCCGGGCGGCGCGGCCCTTGGCATCGGCCTGCTGGTCGGGGTCGGTGCCCTGACGGGCTGGGAGCGCCGACGCCGACAGGCAGGTGGCCCGTGAGCGCCTTCGGTGCCGGTCCGCCCCGCGCGGTGCATCCGGGTGCATGGTGGTTGTGGGCGTTGGGGCTGGCCACCGCCGCCTCGCGCACCACCAACCCGTGGCTGCTGCTGCTGATCGTGGCGGTGGCGGGGCACGTGGTCACGGCACGTCGCTCCGATGCGCCGTGGGCGCGGTCCTTCGCGGTGTTCCTCAAGCTGGGTCTGGTCGTGCTGCTGATCCGTGTGGTGGCGCAGGTGCTGTTCGGGTCGGCGGGTCCCGGGCAGCTCCTGGTGGAGCTCCCGGAGGTCCCGCTGCC
>SKTN01000016.1 GCA_007117945.1 Nitriliruptoraceae bacterium
ACGGCGCGCCCCACGACCGCTGGCAGGCGGCCGCCTGTGGCCCCTGCTGCGGGCCTCGCTCACCGCGCCGCCTGTCGACCTCGACGCAGGCGAGGGCCTGAGGACCTCCACCGTCGCGGGCTCCGACGAGGTCCCCGGGGCCCAGCCCTTCGCCCTGCTCACCGCCGACCACCTCAGCCATCTGCGCATGGCCCCCGAGGAGGAACTCGACCGACTGGCGATCACCGACGTCAGCCCTGCCGGTGACCAGACGGTCGGCGCGCGGATCACGATCCACGGCCGCAACTTCGGTGTCCCCGTCCGGCGCAACGAGGTCACCATCGGCGGTGTGCCCGTGCGGTCCTTCGGCCTGGGGACCAGTGAGCGGGCGCTGGTCTGCGACGTACCGCAGCTGTCGGTCCTGCCGCGTGCCGCCGCGATCGTGGTGGCCACCGGCGGGCAGACGGCGCAGTGGCTGCTCTCCGTGGTCGCTGAACGGCCGCTGCCCACCGGCAGGCTGGTGTTCACCGCGGACCTCGGCGACCTCCGCGACGTCGATATCGAGGTGGGGGAGACCTACGTGCTGTGGTGGCGGGTGACCGCCGACGCCACCGCACCGGCGACCTTCAGCTTCGCGCCGCGGGTGGTGGAGCTCGACGGCGCGGGCGAGGACGCATGGCTCGAGTCGGCCCGCGTCGTCGACGCCAGAGGCGACGAGGTGACGACGGTGGTGCTCGAACCGGGGGACGTGCGCGCCGGCCAGCGATCCGGCACCCCGATCGGTCTCCAGGTGACGGTGCCGAAGGCCGCCGAGCGGGTCCACCTGGCGCTGCTCGCCAGCTGCCTGGACGCCCCCGACGATCCGGGACTGAACGCCGCGTCGCCACCGGCAACCCTCGAGGTGGGTCGCGCTCCGGAGGTGGGCGACGAGCGGATCGTGTTCGAGCCGGCCGCGCCCGCCGGTCGACAGGTCGGGCTCGTCGACGGTGTCATGGTGTTCCCGCCCGGTGGGCTGGGCGCGCTCAGCATGAGGTTGCGGTTCGGGGAACCCGGCCGGTTCACCGTCACCGCCGCCGTCGAGCCCGACGCACGCGGCTGGGAGCTGGTGGGTCTGGAGCCGGCGGTCGAGTTCAGTGGCGGCCCCCAGGAACCACAGAAGGTGCTGGTCCGGCTCCAGGCCCCCACGGCTCCCGTCGCGGGACACCTGCGGGTCACCGTCGGGCAGGTGCGCGGCCGCGAGCTCTACCACGCCTCCACCACGATCCCGCTCAGCACCATCGCGCGTCGGTGACCGGCCGTGGCTGCCCCCGAGGTCACCGTCGTCCGGGCCCGCCTGCGCGCTGCGTCCGCCACCACGGCGTCGCGGCGTTCCCGGGTGCGCGGCGCGCTCGCCCGCGCGGAACTCACGCCCGAGGGTCTGCCCCGTGGTGCCGTGCTGATCGTGCGACGGGTCGAGGTGACCCTGGACGACCGCGTGCTCGCTCCCTGGGCGGCGACCGGCGCGCGGGCCTGGGAATCGGCGGCCAGGGAGCAGCTCGCGCGCGCCGTCAGCGCCGCGGCCCGGCCGGCCCGGGAGCCGGTCTCGACCGACCGGCCTGCGGTGCTGTTCGCCGACCGGAGCGAACTGGTGGCGTGTCTGCTGCGTGATGCCGCCCACGGGGTCGCCGCTGACCGGTGGTGGTGGCAGGGGGTGCTGTCGGGCCTGCCCCCCGACGATCTCGCGGCCATCATGCGACGCGAGGTGCTGGTGCTGCCGGGAGCCTTCGACCTGCTCGCCCGCTGGGGCGAGGTGGCGGGCGTGCTGGGCGTCGTGCGTGCCGACGAGGCCTGCGCGGTGCTCACCTGCCTCAGCCAGCCGTTCGCCCTGCCGGCTGCGCCACGCCGCGACGGCCCGGGGACCCGACGTCGAGGTCCGCGGGCATCTTCCATCCCCGCAGCGCTGGACACCGCGCCCGCGTCCACGGCGTCCACCGACCCGGGTCGCGGTGACCACGCCCTGCCGTGGGCCGACCACCTCCCGCCCGACGCGGTGCCCGCCACCCTCGGCCTCGAGCAGGCCACCCTGCTGGCCACCGGCCTCCTGCTGGCACGCCGCCCATCGGTCGTTCGCACGCCCGCCTTCCGGGCCGTCCTGGAGCGACCGTGGACCGCCGCCGGGCCGCGTGGACAGTCGCCCACCGGGGCCCCGACAGCCGAGGCAGCCCGGCTGCGATCGCGCCGGCCAGCCGCCCGCTCGGGACCGCACGGCAGCACGCCCACGGCCCCGTCCACCGGTTCGGGCGCCGAGGATCGTGGAGCCCCGGCGGCAGCGGGCGCCACCGAACCTGCTCCCCCCGCCGGTCCTGCCGCCACCAGCGCCCACGCGAGGAACGCGGTCCCGCCACCCGGGGAGGCGGTGGGACCGCCGAGCCGTCCCGCTGCACGCACCGACACCCCGCAGGTTCCCGGAGGTGACGCAGCAGCCGGGGGGCTGGCCGCGCGCCCGCCTCGATCCGTACAGGGTGCCGGTGCCGGGGTCGAGCCACGGTACGAGCGAGCCGCCGGAGCCCCCGCGCCCG
>SKTN01000207.1 GCA_007117945.1 Nitriliruptoraceae bacterium
GCCCAGGGGGCACGCCTCGAGGACGGTGACGTCCTGTGCGTCGCCTCCAAGGTGGTCAGCCTCAGCGAGGGGCGGACCGTGACCTTGCCGCCGGGCGATCCACGCGTCGCACGACAGGAACTCGCCCGGGCGCAGGCCGCCAGCGTGGTCGCCGAGGCCCCCTGGGTGGTGATCACCCGCACACCGCACGGCTTCGTGGCCGCCAACGGTGGGATCGACGCTTCGAACGTGGCCCCCGGGACCGCACTCCTGCTGCCCGAGGATCCCGACGCCTCCGCGGCGCAGCTGCGTGCGGCGCTACGGGCGCACACGGGCAGCGACGTGGGCGTGCTCATCACCGACACCTTCGGCCGCGCCTGGCGGCACGGCCAGACCGACGTCGCCCTCGGTGTCGCCGGTGTGCCGGCGATCCGGGACGAGCGCGGTGGCCAGGACCTCGATGGTGCCGCCCTGGAGGTCACCGAGGCCGCGATCGCCGACGAGGTGGCGGGGGCCGCCGACCTGGTCCGGCGCAAGGACAGCGGTGCGCCCTTCGTCCTCGTCCGCGGACTGGACACCGCGGGTGCCCCTCCCGGCAGCGCGAGGGATCTGATCCGGCCCCTGGAGCAGGACCTGTTCGCGGCCGGTGGCGCCACCGCCGTGGAGCGGGCCGTGGCTGCGCGGCGCACGATCCGCCGCTTCGATCCGGCACGGCCGGTCCCGCACGAGGTCCTGGTCGCCGCGGTCGCCGCGGCGGCCACGGCACCGGCGCCCCACGGCACCCGTCCCTGGCGCTTCCTCGACCTCACCGATGCGACCCGCACGCGGCTGCTGGACGCCATGGCACGGCAGTGGCGGGAGGACCTCACCGCCGACGGCGTGGACGACGAGGTCATCGCCCGCCGGCTCGCACGATCCGACGCGGTCCTGCGCCCTGCTCCGACGCTCCTGCTGCCGCTGGTCAGCCTCGCCGAGGCCCACCACTACCCGGATGTGCGGCGCAGCGTCGCGGAGCGGGACCTGTTCCTGCTGGCGGCGGGGGCGGCACTGCAGAACCTCCAGGTGGTGCTCGCTGGCCACGGCTTCGGGGCGGCCTGGATCAGTTCCACCGCCTTCTGCCCCGACACGGTCCGCGAGGTCCTCGACCTCGGCGCGCAGTGGCAGCCGGTGGGCCTGGTAGCGGTGGGAGCTCCGGCGCAGGAGCCACCCCCACGGGAGCCTTCCGACCCGGACGTCGTGCTCGAGCGTCGCTGACCCGCGGGAACCGGCACCCGTCACCACTGGCCAACACCCACCGCACCCGCGCCCGGGCGGCAGGCCCGTGTGGCCTCGCCCGGACCGCAGGTGCCGGGCGATCCTCGAGCGGGTGGTGGGGACGGAATGTCCCGGGGTCGAAGCCGGTTACCCTCGCGACCGGCCGGGCTCCTGCCTGCTCCGAACCCGTCAGCGCCCCGCGGCCGCGCGGTTCTGATCGCGCGCCCGCGCGCACGCCGGGACGGTGCAGGTCCGCGGCACCAGCCGGGAAGAGCGCCGCGGGCGCTGGCGACGAGGACGGCGGTGGACCGGTGGCAGAACGTGAGCGCATCCCCAACAAGCAGCGGCGAGCGATGGCTCGCGAGGAACGCCGACGGCAGGAGGCTGCGGCAGCCGCCCGCAAACAGCAGCGCAACTGGCGGGCCGGTCTGACCACCTTCGTGGTGGTCGCCGTGGTCGGTGCGGTCGTCTACCAGGCCTTCGCCGGAGGCCCCGAGCTGCTCGACGACGCGATCCTGCTCTCCTCCGGCGAGGTCGAGGACGCACGCCAGGCAGCCGGGTGCGAGCTGCTGGTCGACCGCGAACCGCTGCCGGACCGTTCGCACTTCGAGAACAGCGCCCAGGTCGATCCGGCGACCATCTACACCGACACCCGTCCGACCCACTCAGGGCCGCACACCGCGGGCGTGCACCCGATCACCCCGGCAGCCAGCGCACAGATCGACGAGGTCTCCTCCACCCACAACCTCGAGCACGGCACCGTCATCGTGTGGTGGGATCCCGGCCAGAACGACGACGAGACCGTGGCGGACATGGGGGCGTGGGCCAGGCTGATGAATGCCAGTGGGTTCCGGCGCGATGCGGCTGGTGTCGGCGTCATCACCTCACCCTACGAGGACCCCGGTATCGACTCGGGCAAGGCGATCGCGTTCCGCGCCTGGGGGGTGGCGATGGACTGTGACCGCTGGGACGAGACGGTCGCAAACGCCTTCCTGCTGGACCACTACGGCACCCACGGCATCGGCCCCGAGCGCACCCTGGCCCCCTTCCCGGCCGAGGTGCTGGCCTACACCGACCGCGAGGTCACCGACACCAGCGACGAGGACGCACCCGTGGACGGCACGACCCCGGAGGGTGGCCTCGAGGAGCTCGACGCCGAGGACCGTGAGGGCGTGGTCGAGGATGACGACCCCGAGGAGTGAAGCGCGCCCCACGCCGTCGCGCCGCCACCTCCCCGGCAACCCGTGAGCACAGGCTGTCGCCGGTGACGATGGGCACGGGCGCACGGCGGCACACGGAC
>SKTN01000057.1 GCA_007117945.1 Nitriliruptoraceae bacterium
CTGCGCAGCGAGCTGGTGAAGTACGACCTGCAGGGCATCGCGCCCCGCTTCGGCGTCTACGACCTCGTCAGCCACGCCGTGGGTTCGCCGGCTGCGGACGCTGGCGGCGGGACGTTCGTCGGGCTGTCGGAGCCGCCACGCGACGCGGAGGGCTTCCGCTCCCTGGCGGATGCGTACGCGATGGGGCCCGTGGTCTCCGCGGTGCTGGGTGGCTGACCTGCCGTCACCTCGTCGGTGGTGCCTTCCGGTCCAGGGCTACCTCCCGTTCCAGCAGCCGGGAGAGCACGACCAGGCTGCGGGTGTGGGCGATGAACTCCTCGCTGCGCAGGCGCTCGAGCACGTCCTCCAGGTGGTCGGTGTCGCGCACCCGGACGTGGAGCAGGGCGTCGTGGTCGCCGGTCACCGTGTAGGCAGCCACCACCTCGGGGTGTTTGGCCGCGGCGGTGCGGATGCGGTCCGGGATGGTGCGGCCCTCGCAGTAGACCGCGATGAACGCCTCCACCGCCCACCCGAGCGCCAGGGGGTCGGTCACCGCCGTGAACCCCTCGATGACGCCCGTGTCGACCAGGCGATCGACCCGCCGCTTCACCGCGGGTGCGGACAGCCCGACGCCGTCGCCGATCGCGCGGAAGGAGGCCCGGCCATCACGTTGCAGCCACGCAACGATCGTTCGGTCGATCTCGTCCAGACGCAACGCATCACCTCCACATCGCAGTTCCCTGGCGTGGTTCGCCGGTCTCGGGCATCGTACGGTGATGAGGCGCCGGTGCTGCGACGGGCACCCGCGTTCCGACGACGCGACAGGAGGTGCAGCGATGCCCGCCACCACCGCACCCACGGCTCACCACGTTCCCGCCGCGGAGGAGCTGGCCGCCCTCTACGCCCACGCCGCGCACAACTACGCCCCCCTGCCCGTGGTGCTCGCTCATGGGGAGGGAGCCTGGGTCACCGACACCGCCGGTCGCCGCTACCTCGATGCCCTCGCCG
This sequence comes from Nitriliruptoraceae bacterium, assembly GCA_007117945.1. Lineage (GTDB taxonomy): Bacteria > Actinomycetota > Nitriliruptoria > Nitriliruptorales > Nitriliruptoraceae > T1Sed10-7. The sequence goes on from SKTN01000057.1 coordinate 988, forward strand.
GCTACTCGGCGCTCAACTTCGGCCACCGCCATCCCCGTCTCACCGCGGCGGCACACGAGCAGCTCGACCGGCTCACCCTGGTCAGTCGCGCCTTCGACCACGACCGGTTCGCCGCCTTCACGGGCGAGCTGGCGGCGCTGTGCGGCAAGGACGCCGTGCTGCCGATGAACACCGGCGCGGAGGCCGTGGAGACCGCGCTCAAGGCCGCGCGGCGGTGGGGCCACCAGCGTCGCGGCATCCCCGACGGCACGGCGCGGGTCGTGGTGGCCGCGGGCAACTTCCACGGGCGCACCACCACGATCGTGTCCTTCTCCACCGACCCCGATGCCCGCAGCGGCTACGGGCCCTACACCCCCGGGTTCGACGTGGTGCCCTACGGCGACCTCGCGGCGCTGGAGGCGGCCATCGGCGACGACACCTGCGCGGTGCTGCTCGAGCCGATCCAGGGCGAGGGTGGGGTGATCCTCCCGCCCGAGGGCTACCTGCGTGGGGTCCGCGAGGCGTGCGACCGGCACGGTGTGCTGTTCCTCGCCGACGAGATCCAGTCGGGCCTCGGGCGCACGGGACGCACCTTCGCCTGCGAGCATGAGGACGTGGTGCCCGACGTCTACATCCTGGGCAAGGCCCTGGGGGGCGGGATCCTGCCCCTGTCGGCGATCGTCGCCGACCGCGAGGTGATGGACGTGTTCACCCCGGGCTCCCACGGCTCCACCTTCGGTGGCAACCCCCTGGCCTGCGTCGTGGGCACCGAGGTGGTGCGGATGCTGTCCGAGGGCGGGTGGCAGCCCCGGGCGGCGGCGCTGGGCGCACGCCTGGAAGCCGGGCTCGCGGCGCTCCCCGAGGGGCTGCTCGCGGGGTTCCGGGTCAGGGGCCTGTGGGCCGGACTGGACGTCGCGGGGGATCGGACGGGTCGCCAGGTCTGCGAGGCGCTGCTCTCGCGGGGTGTGCTCGCCAAGGACACCCACGGCGCCACGATCCGGCTCGCGCCGCCCCTGGTCATCACCGAGGACGAGATCGACCTGCTGGTCACCACCCTCGCCGAGGCGCTGGCCGACTGAGGGGGCCGCCGCGGTCGTACCCTCAGCGCAACTCCCGAGCTCCCGAACCCGTGAGGTCGTCGTGAACGACATGATCCTCGTCACCCGTGTTGTCGGCGCGGTGCTGATCGTCATCGGCATCGCCGGCTACGTGCTCACCGGCGCAGAGAGCGTCACCGCGCTGCTGCCCGCGATCCTCGGCCTGCCGCTGCTCGGCCTCGGCCTGTGGGGCGGGCAGGAGTCCCGTCGCCGGACCGCGGTCCACATCGCGCTGGTGCTGGCGTTGCTCGGCTTCCTCGGCACGCTGGTCAACGTGATCGAACTGCCGGCGGTGCTCACCGGAGGCGAGGTGGAACGCCCCACCGCGGTGGTGGTCTCCAGCATCACCTCGCTGGTCTGCCTGCTGTACGTCGTCCTCGGGGTGCGCTCCTTCATCGCTGCCCGCCGGGGCTGACCGCCCGTGCGCTGGCGTCACTAGGCTCGCCGGACCCGC
>SKTN01000280.1 GCA_007117945.1 Nitriliruptoraceae bacterium
GCGGGGACGACGGTGGCATCGTGGGCTCGCTCCCAGGGTCGCGGTTTCGCACTGGACAGCGCCCCGCGACACGTCCATGCTGAACGGCCACTCCGGCGCTGCGGTGGGAGCGCAGGCTAGGGGAGCACCGCCACGGTGGCGGGTGCGAAGGGCCAGCGTGCCGCGCCCCGTCGGGGCAGGTGCGGCGGGGTCGACAGGGAGGTCAGGCCGATGGGAGCGACCGTAGACAGCCCGTCACCCCCGGCGGGGGCGTCGACGCCCGGCGGGGCGTCGGCAGAGGAGCTGGAGGCGCTGTCGGCGTCAGCGCGCGGGTGGCACCGCATCCAGCTCGCCGTGCTGGGCTTCATCGGGTTCTGCGGCATCCTGTGGGAGGGTGCTGCCGGGACGCCGAGCGCGGTCCAGTACGCCGGCCTGGTCCTGATCGTGGCCGCCTTCGTCCTGGCGGTGGTCTCCATCCTGGTCGTGGGCCAGGTGGCGCACCCGGTGGGCGACCCCGCCGCGGACGCCGCGGAGCCCGCGGGCATCGTGACGCGGCGCACGCGGCGGTTGCGGCGCGGCATCTGGGGCACCTACCTCGCCGTCGCCCTGCTCGTCCTGGCGACGCTGTCCTCCTGGCTGCCCTCGGACGTTGCTGACGACAACGCCGGTGACGGCGCACCTCTGGCCGGTGGCGAGGACGTCGTCGTGGTGGACGTCGAGGACCAGTCGTGGTGCGGCGAGGTCATCGACGTGGCCGAGCAGGTGGTGCAGTTGCGCACGGCCGCGGACACCGTCGAGGTACGTCGCGACCAGATCGCGGTGGTCCACCCGGTCGGGTCCTGCTGAGCCCCGGGGGTCAGCGCATCCGGAGGATCGGCCGGCGGTCCTCGCGCGAGCGACCCTCGCAGTCGCGACCGTCGGGGCCGTAGCGGTCCCGGGTATCGCGATGGAGGCCGGCGCGGTCGAAGCCCGCCGGGTCGAAACCGTCCACGTCGTAGCGCCGCTGGGGCGCCGGGCGGGGCCGGGGGGTGGTCCGTTGACGCCGCAGCCGCATCGGCAACTCCTGCGCTCGGTGCGCGGAGCTTGCGCCACCGGCGTCCCCCCGTCAAGGACGTTCGGCCCCGCGCCAACGTGCCGCGGGAGGGCGACGGCGGTGGCGCATGCAGGCCGACACGCAGGATCGCGTCGCCACGTTAGACGAATGACCTAGACCACTCATCGGATTCTCGGCAAAGACGGTCGCTTGCGCAGATAGGTCTAGACCTTTAGAGTGTGGTCTAGGCAGCATGCCGTTTGGGGGAGGAGGCGCGTCGTGCAGGAGACGAAGTATCACTCGGTCCGTGACGAGATCCGCGATCTGGTGAACGGCCTGGAGGTCGGTGACGCGCTCCCCGCCGAGCGCGTGCTGGCCGTCGAGCTCGGGGTCTCGCGCATGACGCTGCGCCGCGCGATCGATGACCTCGTCCGTGAGGGCCTCGTGATCCGACGCCAGGGTGCAGGCACCTTCGTTGCCGAGCCCAAGGTCGCGCAGTCCCTGGCAGCCACGAGCTTCTCCCAGGACATGCGTGACCGGGGCCTGGTGCCCGGCAGCCGCACGTTGAGTATCGAGGTACTGCACGCCGGTCCGCAAATGTCGCGCCGCCTGGCGGTGTCGCCTGCGACCCGGATCGTGCGCATCGTGCGTTTGCGCCTCGCGGACGGAGCACCGATGGCCATCGAGACCTTGCACGTCCCGGAACAGGTGTTGGGGCCACAACAGGCCACCGAGCTCGAGAACGGGTCCTTCTACGACCTGTTGGCGAGGAACGGGATACCCATCGACCATGGGACGCAGACCATCGAGCCCACGGTCACCGATGAGCGCGAGTCCGAGTTCCTCGAGGTTCCTCTCCACTCGCCTGCGTTCCTGTTCGAGCGGTCCTCGTTCGACGCCGCGGACCGGGCCATCGAGTTCGTGCGGTCGGTCTACCGGGGGGATCGTTACAAGCTGACGGCGCAGCTCGGCCGCATCAGAGCGGCAGAGCCGCTCGGTCAGCCGACCCCATGAGCCACACCTCCCAACGCCCCGGCGCGCCCGACGCGGTGCTCGCCGCCGACGTCGGTCGGACCACCTGCCGCGTCGCGTGCTACCGCGACGGAGCGGCGGGTCTTGTGCGTAGCTCCGCGTCCGGCAGCAGCCTGGTCGACCGCGACGGCGTCGCCTCGCTGGTCGCGGTGGTCCTCGAGGCCGCTGAGTGGGTTCTGGAGGATGGTGGTGGCCCGGACATCGTCGCCATAGGGGTCACCGGAGCCGCACAGGACCGTGATGCCGCGCAGCGGTTCGCCGCTGGGATCCAGGCGCGTTTCCCCGCTGCTCGGGTGGTCGTCACCACCGACGTCGTGACCGCGCACGCGGGAGCGCTCGCGGCTCGACCCGGTGTGGTCATGGTCGCCGGAACGGGCGCCGTCGCGCTGGCAGCTTCGGAGGAGGCTGTACCACGCATCGTCGACGGCGCCGGCTGGCTGCTGGGCGACGACGGCGGAGGCGTGTCCATCGGGCGCGCCGGATTGCGAGCTGCCCTCCGGTGGCAGGACGGCCGCGACGGTGGCTCAGCCGATCTGGCCGCGGCGGCGCAGGGACGATTCGGTCCGCTGGCGAACCTGATCGAGCAGGTCCAGGGCGACCGCAGCCCCGCTCGGGTGCTCGCGAGCTTCGCCCCCGACGTGGTGGAGTTGGCCGGTGGCGATGAGCCCGTCGCTCGCCGCATCCTGCAGCGGGCGGTATCGGACCTGGCCGAGACCACCGTTGTGGCCTGCCAGGCCATGCCGCCGGCTGACGAGTTGGCGATCAGCTACTCGGGTGGGCTCTTCACCCGCACAGACCTGGTGACCGCACCCTGGCGGGATGCGGTCACCCGTGCAGTGCCCCGGGCGCGTGTCCATGACCCCGCTGGTGATGCGCTCTACGGCGCGTACAGCGTAGTCGCGGCCGAATCGAGGCTGTATGGAGAATTGATGTACGACCTCCCCCCTGGCCGGGAGGGCCCAGGCCGCGCCGCGGTCGGGTGACGCCTGCGATAACCGACGATCGAACCGAGGAGATCAGTATGCGAGTGCAGCACAGGATGCTCGCCGTTGCCGCCGCCCTGGCGGTCACCGTCGCGGCCTGCGGCAACGGTGAGGAGGTCGAGGAGGTCGAGGATGTCAACGGTGTCGAGGACACCGACGCGGCACCGGACGAGGACGCCGAGGAGCGGTCCCTGTCGGTCTGGATCATGCAGCCCGGCAGTGACGAGGTGGAGAACATCATCACCGACTCGGTCGCCGCGTTCGAGGACGAGCATGCGGGGGTCAGTGTGGACCTCCAGTTCGTGCCCTGGGATGCCGCCCACGACCAGTTCGTGACCGCCATCGGCGGAGGCCAGGTGCCTGACGTCGCCGAGATGGGCAACACCTGGACGCCGGAGTTCGCCGAGATGGGCGGATTGGCCGCCATCGAGGGTGAGATCGATGGCGACTACATCGACGCGATCGTCGATTCGGGTCTGGTCGAGGGTGAGGCCTACGGCTACCCGTGGTACGCGGGGGCGCGGGCGTTCATCTACCGCCAGGACGTGTTCGACGACCTGGGGCTCGAAGTCCCCGACACCTGGGAGGAGCTGCTCGAGGTAGGTGAGGTGATCGAAGCCGAGACCGACCTCGACCCGATCAACGTCGCCGGCAACTACGTGCACATGCTGGCCCCGATGGTGTGGCACGCCGGTGGTCAGCTCGCGGTCGAGAGCGACGGCCAGTGGACCGCGGCTGTGGACTCACCCGAGGGCCGCGCCGCCTTCGAGATGTACGCCGAGCTGTTCGAGCGTGGCTGGTCCCCCCAGGGCGCCATCACGTGGAGCTCTGTCGATGTCCGTGAGGCTTTCGCCAACGAGGACGCCGCGATGATGATCGGTGGCGGGTGGGACCTCGCTGCGGCGATCGGCAACAACCCGGAGCTCGAGGACAAGGTCGCAACCGCGCTGCTGCCGGCAGGACCCGGCGGGAACCAGGATGCCTTCGCCGGAGGAAGCCACTTCGTGCAGTTCGCCGAGTCCGACGAGCACGAGTTGGGCCGCGAGTTCATCGAGTTCATGCTCCAGGACGAGCAGGTGTCCACCTTCGCTGACGCTGTCGGCTTCCTCCCGGGGACCGTCTCCGGTGTCGAGGCCTCCTCGGCAGCCGGTGACCCGTTGTACGACACCTTCGCCACCCAGATCATCGATCACTCCGCGAGCTACCCCTCGACGGGGGCGTGGGGAGCGATCGAGGGCAACCAGGTCTTCGTCAACGCCATCCAGCAGGTCATGCAAGGTGACCTGACCGTCGACGAGGCGGTCGCACAGGTGGATGAGCAGATGAACGAGGCCTTCGGTCAGTGATGTCTGCCTCGACGACCACGTCCGGGTCACGTCGCGGGAGGAACTCCCGCGGCGGACCCGACGTGGGCACGCCTGTGCTGCCGGGTGGCCCACGTCGCTTCACCCGGCAGTGGTTCGACAACCGGGCCCTGCCATGGCTGCTGCTCGCACCCGCGTTGCTGCTGATCTTCGGGCTCGTCGGCTACCCGGTCGTGCGGACCTTCTACCTCTCGTTCCACGAGGCGGGCCTGGCATCGCTGGTCAGCGGCGACATGGACTTCATCGGCCTTGACCACTACCGGCACATCATCGGAGATCCGCACCTTCGACGCGTGTTCCTGGTCACGGTCGTGTTCGGGTTGTCCTGTGTGGTCGCCACGATGGTCCTCGGGGTCGCTGTGGCCCTGCTCCTGAACCGACCCTTCAAGGGCCGCTGGGTGCTGGGCGTCCTTGTCCTGCTGCCCTGGGCGATGCCCCGGGTGGCCGCGGCGACGGTGTGGCAGTGGCTGTTCCACGATCAGTACGGCCTGGTCAACTGGGTCCTGGTCCAGCTCGGGCTGGAAGGCTTCGACGGCTACGCCTGGTTCATCTCCCCGCTGCCGGCGTTCTTCGCGATCGGGGTGGTGGTGGTCTGGGGGGCCTTCCCCTTCGTGGCGATCTCCGTGCTAGCCGGCCTGCAGTCGGTGCCTGACGAGGTGCTGGAGGCGGCCCGGATCGATGGCGCGACCGCCGGACAGCGTCTGCGTCTGGTCATCCTGCCGATGCTGAAGCCCCTGCTGCTGGTGTTGGTCGTGATCTCCACGATCTGGGACTTCAAGGTCTTCGACCAGATCTACGTCATGACCCAGGGCGGACCGGCTCGTTCCACCGAGGTCCTGGCGATCGCAACCTGGCGCGAGGCGTTCACCCAGTTGAACTTCGGGCTGGGGTCGGCCCTGGCGATGGCGATGTTCGTCATCCTGACGGCGATCACGATCGTGTACATCCGCATGATCCGGGAGGAGGAGGGGCTGTGACGAGCACATCCACACCCACCGGCCGCACAGATCGGAGTGGCTGGGCCATGCCGGCACGGGGACTGCGGCGCCGGCCGCGGCAGATCGCCGCGAGCGTCGCGACCTACGCCGCGGCCGTCGTGGTCGGCGCCTTCGCGATCGTGCCGCTGTACTGGATGGTCGTCACCTCGCTGAAGCCCCAGGCCGAGGTGCGTACCGCCGAGCCGGTGTTCTGGCCCTCCGAGGTCACCTTCGCCCGCTACGCCGACGTGGTGGAGCGGGGCTTCTTCACCTACCTGACCAACTCGTTGATCGTCGCGGGCACCGTCACGGTGCTCGGGGTGGCCTTCGCCGCCTTCGCGGGATACGCGCTCGCACGCTTCGACCTGTCGGTCAAGCGTTACCTGCTCCTGCTGGTGCTCGCGACCCAGATGTTCCCTGTCGTCGTGCTGCTGATCCCCCTGTTCACCGTGATGCGCAACCTCGGCCTGCTGGACTCCTACATCGGGCTGATCGTGACCTACCTGTCCTTCTCCACGCCCCTGGCCGTCTGGATCCTGCGTGGGTTCTTCCAGGGCATCCCCGCGGAGCTCGAGGACGCGGCACTGGTCGACGGGTGTACGCGGTTCATGGCCCTCACCCGGATCGTGTTGCCCCTGGCCGGCCCCGGGCTGGCCGCCTGCGCGATCTTCGTCTTCATCGGCGCATGGAACGAGTTCCTGTTCGCGCTCACCTTCATCAGCCAGGACAGCATGCGGACGCTGCCGGTGGCGTTGCAGGCCTTCACCGGGCGCAGCGGCATCGACTTCGGGGCGGTCATGGCCTTCAGCACCCTATTCACACTGCCCGCTGTCGTCTTCTTCCTCTTCGTCCACAAGCGGCTGAGCACCGGCATGGTCTCGGGCGCGGTCAAGGGCTGACGACCGCCCGGCAGCACCAGACCCCCTTTCACGGCACCTGCGCTCAGGCCTGTCGCTCCAACACGACATCCACCACGTCCCTCGCACAGGAGGTCACACCATCGCTCTTGGCGTCTCCTACTTTGGCAACCGGATTCTGCGGCATGTCGCCGCGGACATGGAGGACCTGGTCTCCAGGGGCTTCACCGGGGTGCTCCACACCTTCAGCGAGAACGACTACAACTGGTACCGCGGACAGATGCAACGCATCGTCGAGGTCTCCCACGACCTCGGGCTCGAGGTGCAGGTCGGGCCGTGGGGCCTCGCGCACGTGTTCGGCGGGGAGGCCGAGTCGCTGTTCATGGCCCAGCATCCTGAGCTCGGTCAGGTCTTCGCTAACGGTCGTCGCGTGGGTGCGGGTTGCCCATCGCGTCCCGAGCTGCGCGAGTTCGTCACAGCGTGGGCCACGGCAGCGGTCGAGCTTGGTGCTGACCGCGTGTTCTGGGACGAGCCGCACTGGGCCCACCCGGTGCGCTTCGGGGAACCCACCACCAACTGGACCTGCGTCTGCGCTGCCTGTCAGGAGGGCTTCCAGGCCCGTTTCGGTGAGGTCCTGCCAGGAGAGCTCACTCCGGAGGTGATCGCATACCGTGAGCAGGTACTCACCGACTTCATTCGTGAGGTGGTCGCGCATGTCGACAGCATCGGTGGCCGCTCGACCGTGTGCCTCCTGCCGTCCGTCGATGGGCTCCACGCGGTCGACTCCTGGGAACCGGTGGCCGCGATCCCCGAGTTGGACACCCTGGCGACCGACCCCTACTGGTCGTTCTTCGGCCAGGATGCAACGGGTTTCGTCGGGGAGCTGTCGAGGCGGGCCGCGCAGCTAGCGGAGCGGTTCGGGCTCACACCGCAGATCTGGATCCAGGGTTTCAAGCTCGGACCGGAACAGGTCGACGAGATCCACGACGCTGTCGCCGCGGCTCGTGCGGCCGGGGTGGATGACCTGTGGACTTGGGGCTACGAGGCCTGCGCCCACATGAGCCATCTCGACACCCGAGAACCCGAGGTCGTCTGGGAAGCGCTCACCGCGGCCATCACAGGAGGGTCCCAGGATGGCTGACATGGTCGTCGACGACGCGGCATTCGACCACCTGGCGACGGAGGAGCGGCTGCCTGCCGCGCACCACCTCGACGAGCTCCCGCTCCAGGAGCAGTTGGCGCTCTTCATCGCGGAGAACGCGCGTGCGGTCGAGGCCGTCGGTGCTGTCGAGGCCAGCATCGCGACCGTCGTCGTGCTGGTGGCCGACCGGCTCGGGCAGGGGGGGCGACTGCTGTACGTGGGGGCGGGGACCTCAGGTCGCCTCGCGATGCTGGACGCAGCCGAGTCGGTGCCGACCTTCGGCCTGGCGGAGGGCCGTATTATCGCCGTGCTCGCCGGTGGCGAGGAGGCGTTCCTGCGGGCAATCGAGGGCAGTGAGGATGACGCTGTAGCCGGGCGGGCCGATCTGGAGGCTGAGGCGCCGGGGCCCTCGGACGTTGTAATCGGGATCGCCGCTTCGGGCCGCACCCCGTACGTCCTCGCCGCGCTGGAGCTCGCGCGGGAGCGCGGTGCGGCGACGGTGGCGCTCGTGAACACCTCCGGCGGCCCCATGGCCGCGCTCGCCGACCACACCATCGAGGTGCTGACCGGAGGTGAGGTCGTGGCGGGCTCCACCCGCCTGAAGGCCGGTACCGCGCAGAAGGTGGTACTGAACGCGATCTCGACCCTGGCGCTGGTGCGGTTGGGACACACCTTCGGTGATCTGATGGTGGACGTACAGGTCACCAACGACAAGCTGCGTCGCCGGGCTGAACGCATCGTGCAGGAGGCGACAGGTGTTCCCCGGTCGGTCGCGGCCACCGCCCTGGCCGACGCGGGCGGCAGTGCGAAGACCGCGGTGGTGATGCTGCTACTCGAGGTCGACGCGGTGAAGGCCAACCTTCGGCTCAAGCAGACCGCCGGCCACGTGCGGCCGGCGGTTCGCGGCGGAACATGATGCGGGTCCTGGGTTTGATGTCGGGGACCTCCGTTGACGCGATCGACGTTGCGCTCGCGGGGTTCGTGTGGGGTGGCGATGTACTCGAGATGACGCTGCTCGGGTGCTCGGAGTGGGCGTGGCCCCCACCGGTGCGACGACGCATCCTCGCGGCCCTCCCGCCGTCGCTCACCAGTGCGCAGGAGCTGAATCGGCTCGATGTCGCGGTGGGGGAGTGCTTCTCCGCGGCTGCGGTCGCTGGCATCGACGAGCTGGGTGCTGGTGCCTGTGATCTCGTCGTCAGCCACGGCCAGACGATCCACCATGACGTGGTCGACGGGCGGGCTTTCGGCTCCCTGCAGCTCGGTCGAGCTGCTGTGATCGCGGAAGGGACGGGGCTCCCCGTGCTCGCCGACCTGCGCAGCCGCGACATCGCCGCGGGGGGCCAGGGCGCCCCGTTGGTCCCCGTCCTCGACGCCCTCCTGTTGGCCGGACGCGGTGCGCCCGCGGGCTGCCTCAACCTCGGTGGTATCGCGAACCTGACGGCGGTGCGTCCCGACGCGGAGGTTGTCGCCTTCGACGTGGGTCCTGCCAACGCGCTCCTCGATCTGGCCGTAGGCCATGTCAGTGGCGGGCTGCAGCGGCACGACGCGGGCGGCAGCCTGGCGTTGCGCGGACGGGTCGACCAGCGACTGCTCAGCTACCTGCTCGCGGATCCCTATCTGCGTGAGCCACCGCCGAGGTCCACGGGCAAGGAGCGCTACCACGCTCAGTACCTCGCCGCCGCCCTGGAGAACGCTCCCGTGGCCCGGCTCGAGGATCAATTGGCGACCCTCACCGCGGCGGCGGCAGGACCCATCGTGGAGGCGGTCGCAACCTATGGCCTGCGCACCGTCTACGTGTCCGGCGGTGGCGTGCACAACAGGGCCTTGATGGAGCAGCTGCGTGAGGGGCTGGACCGCGCCGGTTGCACCCTCGAGCGCACGGAGGCGCTCGGCATGCCAGCCGACGGCAAGGAGGCGTACGCGATGGCCCTGATCGGCTGGTTGAGCAGCCAGGGCCTGCCGGGCAACCTGCCGGCAGCCACAGGGGCGCGCGGTCCGCGCCAGCTCGGGAACCTGACCCCGGGACCCGCAGGCTGGCCGACGGGGGAGGCTGCGGGGCCGCTGACCACCGCACCGACGGCCCTGCGCATCACGGCTGTGTGAGCGAGGTACACCGGCTGCACCGCGACGGTGCCTCTACCCTCGCCAGCCGGGTCGGCACGCCGTCGCACGCGTCGAGCCCGAGCGTCGTCCTCCCGGGAGCACCCTCATGGCAGACAGCGGCCGCAGCGGGCGCCGCACTACACCACCCGTGCCGCTTCCGGCGTGACGGCGCCCATGCCGCCACCCCGCCCCGGCGGTCCCACCCCCGCGGCTGCGCTCACCGCCACGGCGGCTGCCCTGGAGCGGCTCAGCTTCCGGTTGTCGGGGACCGCAGCTGATGCCCTGCGCCGGGAACGC
>SKTN01000371.1 GCA_007117945.1 Nitriliruptoraceae bacterium
CGGCTTTCGTGGTCACGGGTTTCTTGCTCATCTTCGCTCCTTGGCGGCTACGATGAGCCAGAAACCCTCCGTTACGCTATCTGCCTAATCTGTCCCATGGGCGCTGACGTCAGACAATTTCGCCTTCCCCAAGCCCTCCCAGTTGATCGCTCGGCTAATTGCCCAAGTGACAGCTCCCGGCGACACAGTCCTCGACAGCTTCGCCGGTTCCGGCACCACCGGCCATGCCGTGCTGGACCTCAACAAGCAGGACGGCGGCAACCGGCGCTTCATCCTTGTCGAGATGGAGGAGGAGATCGCCCGCAACGTCACCGCCGAACGCCTGCGCCGGGTGATCTCGGGCTACGACAAGGGCGGCGACCCCGGCAAACCTGTGGAGGGGCTGGGCGGGGGCTTCCGCTTCTGCCGCCTGGGCGTGCCGCTGTTCGACGAGTTCGGCGACATTGCCGATGCCGTCACCTTCCCCGACCTTGCCGCGCATATCTTCTTTGCCGAGACGGGCGTGCCCATCCCGCAGCGGGCGCAATCCGAACTCCTCGGCACGCATCAGGGCCGCGCGGTCTACCTCCTGTTCGACGAGGTCAACCGCGAAGTGCCGCAGGAGGCCGCAGGCAACGTGCTGACGCCCGACCGGCTGGCCCGCCTGCCCGACCCGCCCGAAGGCTTCGAGGGGCTGCGCGTGGTCTATGCCGAGGGCTGCACCGTCTCTGCCGACCGGCTGAAGGCGGCGGGCGTGGTGTTCAAGCAAATCCCCTATCAGGTCGAGGGGGCCTGACGCATGGCGGCGGTCAACTTCGAGCTGCGCAGCTATCAGCGCGAGGCCCTGCGCGCCCTGCAGGGGTATCTGCGCAAGGTGGCCCTCATGGGGGCGAAGACGGGCTACTATGACGCGACCAGCACGCCCTATGCGCCTGCACCGTTCGTGGACCCCGACACGCCCTATGTCTGCATCCGCATCCCCACCGGGGGCGGCAAGACCATAGTGGCGGCGCATGCCGTGGGGGTGGCTGCAAGGGAATACCTGCAGGCCGACAACCCCATGGTGCTGTGGCTGGTCCCCTCCACCGCCATTCTGGACCAGACGCTCGACGCCCTGCGCGACCTGAACCACCCCTACCGGGCGGCACTGGCCAAGGACTTCGGGCGCAACGTGTCGGTCATGTCGGTGGCCGAGGCACTGGCCCTGTCGCGCCCCGATGCCACGGGCGGGGCCTGCATCATCGTGGGCACGCTGCAGGCCTTCCGGGTGGACGACACGGCGGGCCGCAAGGTCTATGCCGATGCCGGGGCCTTGATGGACCATTTCAGTGGGCTGACGGCGGAGCAGCTGGAGCGGCTGGAGAAGGTCGAGGGGGCAGAGCGTCCCGTCGCCTCGCTGGCGAACCTGCTGCGGCTGCACCGGCCCATGGTGATCGTGGACGAGGCCCATAACGCCCGCACGGCGCTATCCTTCGAGACCCTGCGCCGGTTCGACCCGTCGATGATTCTGGAGCTGACGGCGACGCCCCGGACAGACCCCGACCCGACCGGCGAGAACCCGGCCTCCAACGTCCTCTTCCACGTCTCAGCGGCGGAGCTGAAGGCCGAGGAGATGATCAAGCTGCCCATCCGCCTGCAGACCGATACCGACTGGCGCAAGGTGGTGGGGCAGGCGCTGGACTGTCAGGCGGCGCTGGAGGATGCCGCAGGGGCCGAGAAGGCCGACACGGGCGAGTATATCCGCCCCATCATCCTGTTTCAGGCGCAGTCGAAGTCAAAAACCGACCCCGACCGGCTGACGCCTGAGCGCGTGGCGCAGTTTCTCACCGACGACAAGCGCATCCCGCGCGAACAGATTGCCATTCACGCCACCGGCTTTGCCGAGCTGGACAAGATTGACGACATTTCCGACCCGGCCTGCCCGGTGCGCTATGTCATCACCGTGCAGAAGCTGCGCGAGGGCTGGGACTGCCCCTTTGCCTATGTGCTGTGTTCGGTGGCCGAGCTGAGTTCGAAGGTGGCGGTCGAGCAAATCCTTGGCCGCGTGCTGCGCATGCCCAAGGCCCGGCGCAAGACCCGCGACGTGCTCAACCGCGCCTATGCCTTCGTCACCTCGCGCGACTTCGGCGAGACCGCGAACATGCTGAAGGATGGGCTGGTCGAGGGCGCGGGCTTCGACAGGCTGGAGGCGGCAGAGCTGGTGAAGGCGCATCAGGGGCTGAGCTTCGATGAAGAGCGGGCCGATTACGAGCACCGCTCCGACGCCCTGCCCGATGCCCCCGGCGCATCGGATGACGTGGTCACGGCGGCGATTGCCAAGCTGCCCCCGTCGCTGCAGGTGCGGGTGAAGTTCGACCCGGCGACCCGCGAACTGGCCGTCACCCGTGCCCTGTCGCGCGATGACCGAAACCTCATGCATCTGGCCTTCACCAAGGTTCCGGGGGCCGAGCGGGTAATCGAGCGGCTGTTCATCCGGTCGAACCGCATTCAGGCCACCGAGATGCCCGAGGGTGATAAGCCCCC
>SKTN01000145.1 GCA_007117945.1 Nitriliruptoraceae bacterium
GGATGCCGCTCGCATCCCAGCTCCGCCACCGTGCCTTGGTCTCGGCCTCCAGCGCAGGGTCGCCGATGAGCAGCCCGGCGACGGTGTCGGCCAGTTCGTCGAGGTAGCCGTGGTCCGCCCAGGTGTCGATCATCGCCTGGTACTCCGCGGTCTTCTCCGGGGTCTCCGTCGCGGCCTGGGTCGCCAGCAGGATGAGCGCCCGGACGCGCTCGGGGGCCAGCAACCCCGCGCGTAGGGACAGGAAGCCGCCCTGGGACATCCCCAACAGCACGGCCTCCTCGATGTCGAGGTGGTCGAGCAGCCCGAGCAGGTCGCGCGCCGAGTCCCAGTAGCTGAACGCCCCGCCATCGGTCCGTGTCGCCCCGAAGCCGCGCTCGTCCCAGCAGATCATCCGGTGGTCGCCGGCGAGTTCGGCCACCTGGGCGTCGAACATGCTGTGGTCCATCAGGAAGCCGTGGCTGCACACCACCGCGGGTCCGTCACCGCCGGTGTCGGTGTAGTAGAGCTGCTGGCCGTTGGCCGTTGCGTAGGGCATCGCGTCCTCCCAGGTGCCCGGATGGTGGGTTGCGATCGGCGGACGGTAGCCAGCGCGCGCACGGACGGTCGGATCGGCCGGCCAGCGGGCCGTGGACGCCGGGGGAGGGACCGACGGTCGCGACACCGGGGTTGCTGATCCGGGCGCCGACCCGCGAGCGTGGTCGATCCCTGGGACAGCGCCCAGGAAGCAGCCACGATGGCGGCGGACGGCGGGCCGCAGCGCCAGCACGTGGTCGATCCCTGGGACAGGGCCCAGGGACGTGCCAGGACCGCTGCGTGCGGGCGTCCGCCCTCGGCAGGTGGAGGTGTGCGGCCCGCGGCGGGTGGCGGGGTGGGGCCCGCGGCAGGTCGAGGGGCGCGGGACCCCCACCCGGGCCCCGCCCGCAGGGTCAGGTCAGCTGGGGGGCTGGATCATCGCTGCGTCGGTGTAGCGCACCGCGGAGTCCCACAGCAGCCACTCGTTGATGCCCGCGTCGTAGGTGGCGCGGATCTGCTCGCGCACGTACTCCGTGCGGTCCGGGTAACCCAGGCGGACCGGCCAGTTGGAGTCCTCGAGCCAGGGGGCGACCCGGGCACGCTTGCCCTCGGTCACGTCGAGCCACACCTGGAGGTTGTTGTAGACGATGTCGTAGGGCTGCATCAGCGGGTTGGCGACGTCGTACTCACCCGGCCCCCAGTGGGAGGGGTAGATCATCGGGGAGACGTAGTCCAGCACCTCCGCGAGCTGCTCCACGTCCTGGCCCACCTCCCAGGGCCGGTCCGCGGACACGCCGTAGAGCGAGGCCCCGTGCTCGACGCCGTAGGGGGCGATGCGCTCGTCGGCCGCGGCGGTGAAGGCGACGATCTCCTCCTCGACCGTGCCCTCCAGCCCGGGGATGGTCATGTTGTCCAGGGGCCCGTCGGGCTTGCGCAGGTAGTCCCACAGGATGTGGTCGACCCCCATCGCGGCCGCTTCCTCCGCGATGGCGATGTTGTACTCCTGGATCTCCGGGTTCGCGAAGTTGGCGAAGCCGTTGTAGCGGCCGGTGTAGAAGTCGCCGCCGTCCGCGGTCTGGATCGCGTAGTCACGCTCGCCGTTGGCCCACGCCCAGGGCGCCAGGACGGGATCGGCGAAGGCCACGATGCGTCCGATCACCGGCACGCCCATGCCATGCAGTTTCTCGACCGCCGCCTCCAGGTCGACCAGGCAAGGAGGGTTGTCCGAGCCGATCATCGCCGCGAACTCGTTCCCGGTGGCGTACCCGACCATGCCGGTCTCGTCCTTGAGGTCGAGCTGGACCGCGTTGATGCGCCCGTCCTCGATCGCCTCCAGCACCGGCTCCCGTAGCCCCGGTGAGGCCCACCCGCAGAAGGACACGTGCACGGAGCGGAACTCGTCCACGGTGGCGCGCGAGGGCACCACCACGAAGCCGCCGACGTCGTCGCTGGTGCGGTTGCCCGCGACGTCGGTGGCCACGATGGACAGCTCACCCTCGGGTGGGGAGTCGAGCTCCTCCTCCCAGGCACCGTCCTCACCGGCGGTGGTCTCCACGGAACCGACGGTGACCACGGCCCCCGCCTCGGTGGTGCCGGTGATGGCCACGGGCTCGCCGGCGACCAGGCCGCCCTCGGGGATGGCCACCTCGAGCTCCGGCGGGGTCGCCTTCACCTCGAAGGTCCAGCCCTCGAGCACCTCGGCGCCGGTGTCGTCGTCCTCGTCCAGGGCGCTCACCGGGTCGACGTTCACCACCTCGGCGTCGACGTCCTCGTCCGCCTCCGGGTCGGGCAGGGGGATGCGGACCACGGTGAGCTGGTGCTCGCCGTCGGGCAGGTCCCCACCGGACCAGGTCAGGCGCGTGCCGCCCTCGCGGTCGGCGGCGTCGGTGACGTCCTCCTCACCGAGCAGCAGCCGCACATCGTCGAGGTGGAGCACGTCATCGGTGTCGGCCTCGGGGTCGGAGTCCTCGTCCAGGGAGGCCTCGACCGCGACGCTGAGCTCCGCGAGCTGCTCGGCGTTGTACAGCGCGCCGTCCTCGGGCCCGTCGATGGCCAGCGCACGGGCCGCGAAGGGGTCAGCGTCGGTGCAGGCGGTGACCAGCAGGGCCAGGCCGGCGAGGAGGCCGAGGAGCAGCCAGGGCGCTCGGGTGCGGTGTGTCACGTTCGTCCCCCGGGGGAGCCGACCTGTCGTTGGTCGGAGCACTCAGCGGCGCCCCGGTGGAGCGCGCGGAGGTGAACGGTACCGTGCGCCCGAGCGGAACCGACCGGGAGCCAGCGTGTGACCGGGATCGGGTCCGACGGCGATGACCGCGCCCACGAGCGACCCCGGGGGACGATCCACGTGCGAGACATGACCGATGGCAGGGGCTCGCAGTCCCACGCCGTGACCACAGGTACCACCACCGCGGACGCCTCCGCGGTGCCCGCAGCCGCCGGCGCAGTGCGAAGGGCGCGCCCTCAGGGGATCGGATCGGGCCGCACCCGCTTCCTCGGCGCCGCGGGCGCGCTGCTCCTGCTGCTGGCGGCCTGCGCCGGCGACGGTGAGGAGGTGGAGGAGGTCACCGACACCGAGGTGGAGGCGACCGAGGACGCGCCCGACGAGGAGGACGCCGCGACGGAGCCCGACGACGACGGCGACGCCGACGACGAGCAGGCCGCCGAGGAACCCGAGCCGGAGCCCGAGCCCGCAGTGGACCCCGCCGAGGTGGGCGCCGACGAGCTCGGCGTCGTCCCCGTGCTGATGTACCACCAGCTGCGCGAGGACGGTGGCAGCGTCTACGACATGACGGCCGAGGAGTACCGCCAGGAGCTCAGGTGGTTGTTCGACAACGACTACCGGCCGATCACCGTCACCCAGCTGGTCCGTCGTGAGATCGACGTGCCGGCGGGGACCAAGCCGGTGGTGCTGACCTACGACGACTCCACCGCCTCCCAGGCGCAGCTGACCGCCGACGGTGAGCTGGATCCGGAGACCTCGCTCGGCATCCTGGTGGAGATCGCCGCGGAGTACGAGGACGTGGAGCCCCGCGCGTCCGTCTACGTGATCACCAGCTCGCTGTTCGGGGGCACGGGCGACGGTGAGGAGATCCTGCGGGTCCTCCACGAGCACGGCATGGAGATCGGCAACCACACCCACAACCACCCGAACCTGCGCAACCTCGGCAACGCCGAGGTCCAGGACGAGCTCGCGATGAACGTGGCCATGGTCGCCGACCTGGTGCCCGACGCCGAGGTGGCGACACTGTCGCTGCCGCTGGGGGTGTTCCCCGAGGACCGGTCCCTGGCGGCCAGCGGTTCCTCGGAGGCCGGCAGTTACGAGCACGAGGGCATCCTGCTGGTGGGGGCGAACCCCGCCCCCTCGCCCTTCGACGCGGAGTTCGACCCCCTGGCGATCCCCCGGATCCGCTCCAACGTCGACCCTGACGCGGAGCTCGAGTCGACGTGGTGGCTGGAGGTCATCGAGGCGGGCGGCAGCAACCGCCCCTACGTCTCCGACGGCAACCCGGAGACCATCTCCTTCCCCGCTGACAGCGGGGACCGGCTCGACCCCGAGTTCGAGGACCGCGCCAACCCCTACTGAGTTCCCACGCCGACCGGCCGACACCACCCGCCACCGGAGCCCCACCCGTGACCGTGGACACCGACCGACTCCTCCCATCGACCCCCGTCACCTCCCTGGCGGACCACCTCGACGCGGGCGGCGGCCGAGGCCTGGAACGTGCCCGTGTGCTCGGCACCGACGGGGTGTGCGACCTGCTCGAGGACGCCGGCCTACGCGGTCGGGGCGGCGCCGGCTTCCCCACGGCCCGCAAGTGGCGTGGGGTCGCGACCACCGCCCGCGAGGGGGGCGGGACGGTGACCCTGGTGGCCAACGCCGCCGAGGGCGAGCCGGGGACCTACAAGGACCGCACCCTCATCGAGCAGCAGCCCTACGCCTTCCTCGAGGGGATGTGCATCGCGCTCGAGGCAACGGGTGCGGCCACTGCCCACATCGGGATCAAGGAGAAGTTCACGACCCCGGTGGAGCGCCTGCGCCGGGCACTGGGCGAGATCCGGGAGGCCGGCTGGGCCCACGCGGAGCGCATCGAGATCGTCACGGGCCCCGACGCCTACCTGTTCGGGGAGGAGTCGGCGATGCTCGAGGTGATCGAGGGCAACCTGCCGATGCCCCGCATCGTCAAGCCCTTCGAGGCCGGGCTCGCCGCCTCGACCACCGAGGCCCACCCCACGGTGGTCAACAACGTGGAGACCCTCAGCCACGTCACGGCGATCCTGGCCCGCGGTGCCGCGTGGTTCCGCGAGGCCGGCACCGAGGACTCCCCCGGCACGATGCTGTTCACCGTCGTCGGTGACGTCCAGAGCCCCGGGGTGTACGAGCTGGCGCTCGGCACGCCCCTGCGCACCCTGCTCACCGACGTCGCCGGGGCTGAGGACATCAAGGCCGTCTACAGCGGGGTGTCCAACGCCGTGATCACCGAGGCGATGCTGGACACGCCCCTGTGCTTCGACCGCATGCAGGAGAGCGGCAGCGGGCTCGGCTCCGGAGGCTTCGTGGTCTACGACCACTCCCGGGCGATCGTGGACGTGCTCAGCGTGCTGGTGCGCTTCCTCGCCGTGGAGTCCTGCGGGCAGTGCAACGCCTGCAAGCTCGGCAACAGCGCGATGGCGGAGCTGCTGGCCACGGTCCAGCGGGGCGAGGCCGAGCAGACCGACCTCGAGACCCTGCTGCGCTGGACCCACACCGTCACCGACCAGAACCGCTGCTACCTGCCTGTGGGCTCCCAGATCATGGTGGGCTCCACCGTCGAGGCCTTCGTGGACGAGTTCGTGGCCACGGTGCAGGCCGGTGAACCGACCCCGGCGGACCTGCCGACGCCGTTGGTGGAGCACATCGACGAGGACACCGGCGAGGTCACCTACCACGAGCGCTACCACCGCAAGCAGCTCGACTGGTCCTACAGCGATGAGGAGCCCGGCGAGCTGCGCCTCGAGGCCATCCGCGACCCCGCGGTCAGCCCCCAGGAGTGAGCCGTCAGCTGCCCACCTCGTCGACCCGCGGCGGGTCGGAGCCGGCCCGGGTGCAGGTGATCGCGGCGACCCGGCGGGCGTAGCGCAGTGCCGCTTCGAGGTGCCCGTCGTCGAGCCCGGCCAGTGCCGCCCGGTCACCGACGCCCTCGCGGTCGAGCCACGCGAGCAGGCCGGAGGTGAAGGCGTCACCGGCGCCGACGGTGTCCACCACCTCGACGTCCTCGCCCGGTACCTCGACCTCGCGGCCGTCAGGGGACAGCGCCACGGCGCCGTCGGGACCGCGGGTCACCACCACCAGGGTCGGCCCACTGGCCGCCCACCGGCTGGCCACGGCATGCCAGCCGCCGGCCTCGGGGTGGAGCTGCTCGAGGTCCTCGTCGCTGACCTTGATCAGGTCCGTCGCGGCGACCACGCGGTCGATCACCCGTGCGTAGGCCTCCACCCCACCGGCCTGCTCGAAGACCAGGGGCCGCACGTTGGGGTCGAGGCTGGTGAGCCGTCCCCCGGCACCGTGTTCCAGGAGTGCGGCCAGGGCCCGGCCCGTGGGTGCGTGGGCGAAGCCGATCGCGCCGAGGGAGACGTGGAGGCTGGCGTCCGCGGGCAGCGCAGGAAGCTGCTGCCCGTCGACCAGCGCCGCCGCGGTGCCCTCGAGGTAGAAGCCGTAGGTCGCGCGGCCCGCCTCGTCGAGGTGGACGACCGCCAGGGTCGTGGGTGCCGCGAACCGGGGGCTCAGGGACAGGTCCACGGACTCCGCCGCCAGCCGATCCGCCATGCGCTGCCCGAAGGCGTCGGTGGACAGTCCGCCGAGGTAGCTGGTGGCGCGCCCCAGCCGGCCCAGCCCGACGGCCACGTTGTAGGGGGAGCCGCCCGGCAGGGGGAGCAGCAGGCCCTCCCGGGGGGCGAGATCGACCAGTGCCTCACCAGCGACCACGATCACGGTGCCGTCTCCTCGTCCAGGGCCACGATCACTGCGGCATCCTCGGGCAGGGTCAGCTCCCCGTCCACCAGGAAGGCCCGCGGGTCGGTGGCGTAGCACAGGCGGGCCTCCTCGGGCAGCACGAGCTGGGCGTCGCCCTCGCCGTCGCCGACGTGCAGCGCCACCAGCACCTCGTCGCCCCGGGTCACGGCCACCACGGGCCCCTCGTCCACCACCCACTCCAGGGGGGCGTGCCCGGTGAGCGCGGGCAGGCGTCCGCGGGTGGCCAGCAGCTCGCGGGTGCGCTCGAGGTGGGAGCCGGGATCGCCCTGCTGCGCGGCGGCGGTGTCGGCGGGGCCGCGGTTGCTGCCCACGGGTAGCCAGGGGGTGCCGAGGGTGAAACCGAGGGCCGGGCCCGGCTCCCAGGGCATCGGGCTGCGTTGGGGATCGCGCCCGCGGACGCCGAGCCGCAGGGTGATGGGGTCCTCGGCGACGCCCTCGGGCAGCACCGCATCGTCGAGGCCGAGCTCATCGCCCTGGAACAGGAAGGGCACGCCCGGCAGGGCGCACAGGAGGGTGAGGTAGGCCAGGGCGCGGCGGGCACCCACCTCGCCGCCGCCGAAGCGCTCCGCGGCGTGGGGGTCGTCGTGGCTGGACAGGGGCCAGGACAGCCGGTCGTCGCAGGCCGCCACGTAGGGCGCGAGGGTGGAGCGGATCTCCTGTGCGTCCCAGGCCACCTTGATGGCGTCGAAGGCGAAGGCGGAGTGCAGGGCGTCGTCGGTGACGTAGCGCCGGAGCTTGCCGGGGTCGAGGACGTAGACCTCACCGAGGAGTACCGCGTCGTGGGCGTCGGCGATCCGGCGCCACCGGCGGTAGATGTCGACCACCCCGGGCTGGTCGAGGTCGTGGATGTGGGCGAAGCGGTCGAACACCGAGCCCGTGCCACCGTCCTGCGACGGCGGTTGGTCCAGCAGGGGGTTGTCGCGGAAGTGGGGGTCCTCCACCAGGGAGTGGGCGACGTCGATGCGTACCCCGTCGACGCCCCGCTCGAACCAGGCGGTGAGGATGTCCTCGAAGGCCGCCCACACCCGCGGCTCGGCCCAGTTGAGGTCGGGCTGCTCGGGGAGGAACAGGTGCATGTAGTACTGGCCCGTGGCCGCGTGGAAGGTCCAGGCGGGCCCACCGAAGTGGCTCACCCAGTTGTTGGGGGGACCGCCGTCGGGACCGGGCTCCCGCCACACGTAGAAGTCCCGGTGCGCTGCGTCGCGCCCCGAACAGGCGTCGAGGAACCAGGGGTGGAGGTCGGAGGTGTGGTTGGGCACCAGGTCCATCAGGACCTTCAGGCCGAGTGCGTGGGCGTCGTCGAGCACGCCGCGCAGGTCATCCAGGGTGCCGTAGTCCGGTTCGACACCGAGGTAGTCCGCCACGTCGTAGCCGTGATCACGCTGGGGTGAGGGCGTGACGGGCGTGAGCCACACGACGTCGACGCCGAGGTCGGCGAGGTGGGGCAGCCGTGCGCGCAGCCCCGGGAGGTCGCCGATGCCGTCGCCGTCGCTGTCGGCGAAGGAGCGCACGTACACCTCGTAGCCCACCGCGCCCAGCCACCAGCCCGGCCGGTGTCCCGAGTGCTCGTCCCCTCGCCCTGTGCTGTCCACGTCTGCGCCTCCACTGCGGCGGTGGACGCTACCCGCGTCGCCGGGGTGGCGGCGCGCTCACGTCGCCGGGACGGCTGGCACCTCTGGGTGATCCCGCGGACACCCTGTGTGGAAGCGCTTGCAGGCGGCGCGCGCGGGGGTCTACGGTGCTGCTGGTGGAGCCGGTGTCTGGCGGTACCGGCGGCGGGAGACGGTGCACCTCCGTGAGTGCGACGATCGAGGATGTGGCCAGGGCGGCGCAGGTGTCGGTCGCCACGGTCTCGCGTGCGCTGCGAGGGCTCCCCAACGTCGCACCCTCCACCCGGGAGCGGGTGGTGGCCGTGGCCTCCCGCATGGACTACGTCGCCGACCCGACCGCGTCACGCCTGGCGGGTGGACGGCGGATGGTCCTCGGCCTCGTCGTGCCGATGCTCGGGCAGTGGTACTACGCGAAGCTGTTCTCCGGCGTGGAGGCCGTGGCCACCGTGGCCGGCTACGACGTACTGCCCTTCACCACCTCCGGCCCGGGCGGCAGCGAGCGGTTCGTGCGCACGCTGCCCTTCCGCAAGCGGGTCGATGGGTTGATCCTGGCCGATGCCCCCTTCGACGCCCAGCAGTTCGCCGCCGTGGCGGCCACCGGCGTGCCGATCGTCTCCCTGGGCTCCTTCACCCCGGGTGTGTGGGGGATCGCCGTGGACAACGCGGCGGCGGCCCGCCTGGCGGTCGGCCACCTCACGGGGCTCGGCCACACGCGCATCGCCCTGATCGGCGGCATCCCCGACGACCCCTTCCGCTTCTCCGTCCCCGTGGACCGCTTCCACGGCTACCAGGACGCGCTCGAGGCCGCCGGGCTGAGCTACGACCCGGCCCTGGTCGTGCCCGGCAACTTCTCCGCCGAAGGGGGCGCGGAGGCGATGCACAAGCTGCTGGCCGCACCGACACCACCCACGGCGGTGTTCGCCTGCTCCGACGAGATGGCGATCGGTGCGATCCAGGTGGCCCGCGACGCAGGCCTCGACGTCCCGCGTGATCTGTCCGTGATCGGCATCGACGACCACGACATCTCCGCCTACGTTGGCCTCACGACCATCCGTCAGGATGTGACCGGTCAAGGAGAGCGCGTCGCGCAACTCCTGCTGGAGCATCTGGAGGACAGGGACGACGTGCAGGTGGAGGACGTCCACGAGGCGCACCCCACCCGGCTCGTGGTCCGCCGCACGACCGGGCCGCCGCCTGACAGGGCGTCCCACCCCCGGGTGTGAACCGGGAGTAACCTAAACCAGAGCGAAAACGCTTGCAGACACGACCTCCGACCGCCATAGTGGGGGGTCGGAGATGGAGGGAGAGCACACCATGGCCAAAGTCGTGATGGACGACATCCAGAAGGTCTACCCGGACGGGACCCAGGCGATCTTCGACCTGAGCCTCGAGGTCGAGGACGGGGAGTTCGTGATCCTGGTCGGTCCGTCCGGCTGCGGGAAGTCCACCGCGCTGCGGATGGTCGCCGGCCTGGAGGAGATCTCCGGGGGCAAGATGTACATCGGGGACAAGGTCGTCAACGACCTCTCCCCCAAGGAGCGGGACATCGCCATGGTGTTCCAGTCCTACGCCCTCTACCC
>SKTN01000112.1 GCA_007117945.1 Nitriliruptoraceae bacterium
CCTCGTTGATCTCCACGAGGTCGATGTCCGCCGGGGTCATCCCCGCCCGGTCCAGCGCCTTGCGGCAGGCGGGGGCGGGGCCGGTGAGCATGATGGTGGGCTCGGAGCCGATCACCGCGGCGGCGCGGATCCGTGCACGCGGGGTGAGCTCGTGCCGCCGCCCGGCCTCCTCGGAGCCGACCAGCACCAGCGCCGCCCCGTCCACGATCCCGGAGGAGTTGCCCGCGGTGTGGACGTGGTCGATGCGCTCCACGTCGACGTAGCGCTGCAGGGCCACGGCGTCGAAACCCCCCATGTCGCCGATACCCGCGAAGGCCGGGTTGAGGCCACCGAGGCTGTCCATGGTGGTGTCGGGCCGGACGTGCTCGTCGCGGTCCAGGATGGTGAGACCGCTGCGGTCGGTGACGGGGATGATCGAGCGCTCGAAGTAGCCGTTGGCCCAGGCCTTGGCGGCGCGGACCTGGGACTCCAGCGCGAAGGCGTCCACGTCCTGCCGTGTGAACCCTTCGCGGGTCGCGATCAGGTCGGCACCGATGCCCTGGGGGACGAAGCCCGTGGCGAGGTTGGTCTCCGGGTCCATCGCCCAGGGATCGCCACCGGTGCCCATGGGCACACGGGACATCGACTCGACGCCACCGGCGACGATGAGGTCCTCCCAGCCCGAGCGCACCCGTGCGGAGACCTGGTTGACCGCCTCCAGCCCAGAACCGCAGTAGCGGTTCAGTTGCACGCCCGCCACGGGTTCCGGGAGCCCGGCGGCCAGCGCGGCGGTGCGCGGCAGCACCCCGCCCTGATCACCCACGGGTCCGACGACGCCGAGCACGACGTCCTCGATCGCGGCCGGATCCATCCCGGCGTTGCGCTCCTGGAGGGCGTGCAGCAGCCCCGTGACCAGGGTCACGGGCTTGACCTCGTGGAGCGATCCGCTGGCCTTGCCCCTGCCCCTGGGGGTGCGGATCGCGTCGTAGACGTACGCCTCAACCATGCTGGGTTCCTCCCTGCCGCTGCGCAGCCGCTCCCGGGCCGCCGCTCGTGCGGGAACGGTACGCGACGAACCGTTCCGGTACCGCATCAGGCGGTCTACGGGCAGGTCGCAACGGACGTCGCATCGCGCGCCGCGTCGAGCACGTCCGCGATCGGCATCGCGACGCAGCACTCCTCGTCGAGACGTGCGTAGAGCTGGCCCACCACCTCGCCCGCGGCATCGATGACGGGGGAACCCGAGGCCCCCTGATCCGCGCGGATGGCGAGGACGAGCCTGGTCGGCTCGATGCGCTGCACGTAGCCGGGGAGCACGGCCGCTCGGGCACCGGGGAACCCGACGACCCGGATCGGTTGGCCGAGCATCACGTCACCGCTGACGACCAGCGGCGACCGGTCGGCCGCCTCGTCGAGGACCAGGACCGCCACGTCGAGGTCCGACGCGACACGGACCTCGCCCACCGCCACCTCGGTGCTGGCGCCCAGGGGCTGCACGGTCGTCGAGCACGCGCCCTCGACCACGTGGCGGTTCGTCACCACCACGACCTCGTCATCGACCTCCAGCACGAACCCGCTCCCACACCGGGCGTTCTCACCGCACGCGGCGCTGAGCACCAGCATGATCGCCTGGGCCCGAACCTCCGCCTGGTCCACACCTCGCGCTGCCAGCTCCTCCGGACCACCGCTGCCGTCGCGGTCGGCGAGCCCTGCCCCCACCGGCACGAGCAGGAGGAGCAGGGCCAACCCCATCAACCATCGTCGGGCGCGGAGCAGCGCACGCGCCGAGGCGGGCCGGAACCCCGTCAGGTCGTCCCCGTCCGCAGGGGCGGGAACCGGGCCGGAGGAGGGGTGGGCGGTCATGGGCAGGCCGGAGCAGGTGCCGCGTCGCGGGCGGCAGCCACGACCTCCTGAAGGGGTGTGGCGACACCGCGCCCCTCGGCTGTCCGCGCGAAGACCTGCCCGACCACGCGGCCGTCAGCGTCGAGCACGGGGGAACCCGAGGCGCCGGCACCGACCTCGAGGGCGAGCAACAGCCGTCCCGCCTCCACGCGATCGACACGCCCCTCCCGGAACGCCGGTCGGGCGCCGGGGAAACCGACGGTCACGATCGGCTGCCCGAGGCTCGCGGCCGGCCCACCGGGCAGGGCGGGCGGCACCTCCTCGTCGTCCACCACGAGCACCGCGACATCCGCGGTGGCAGCGAGGAGCACGGTCTGGACCTGCACGCCCGTCCCGGCGTCCAAGGGCTGCACGATGGTGGAGCGGGCCCCCTCCACGACGTGGCGGTTGGTGACGACGGTGGGCCGGCCATCGAGGTCGAGGCTGAAGGCACTGCCCGTGCGCGAGCGACCGAGGCAGTCGACGCTGCGCACCAGCAACAGGCTGTCGGCGATCGCCGCCTCGTCACCGAGGGCCTCCTCCACCGCGTCACCGGCGCTGCTGAAGGCGAGGCGGTCCAGGGCCCACCCCCCGGCGGGGATGAGCATCGCGAGCGCGATCACCAGGCCGAGCCCGAACCGCATCCGGCCGAAGATGCGGGACAGGGTGGGCTCGAACCCGTCGAGGTCGTCCTCCGACCCCGCTCCGGCACCGCCGTCGGGGCGGGGGCCACCTGTGTCACCCGGGCCACCGCTGGCGCCGCTGGCGTGCTCGTCACGATCGCGGTCACCTGAGCCCGCGCCGCCGTCAGCAGGGTCCGGTCCCGACCGCTGCCCGTGCGCCGATCGATGACCGGGGCGCGCCGCACCACCGGATCCGGCCCCCCGCGCCCACGATCCGTCACCAGGGTCCTGCTGCCCATCGTCCGCTGCCACGACGCCCGCTCGCTCGGAACCCGCGACGGTACCCGGAGAGCACTCGGTCGAGCGCAGTGCGCACCCGCCTGGCACCTCTTCGGCAGATCCTGGCGTGGTCGATCCCTGGGCACAGGCCCAGCTCCTGACCAGCCCATCGCGGCCACGGGACCTCGCTTACCGCCAGGTGGTCGGTCCCTGGGCTCACGCCCAGGGACCGACCACCCCCGCCCGACCGCCGTTCTCCCCAGGCCCCACGGTCCCCCTTGCCAGCCGTCGAAGACGAACGTACGTTCGCCACATGAACCCTCTCCCGATCACGCCCCCACCGCACCGGCCCGGTGCCATCGCGTCCGCGTGCCCCGACCGCTCCATCGCGGCCGGCCCGCGCGGGACCCGGTCACCGCACCTCATCCGCGAGCATGGCGGCGACTACGACGGTGCAGGCCGTACCGGTGCCGGACCTCCCGGTGCCGGGATACCCGCGACGCCGACGCCCGGTGACACCCCCGAGCGGCCACCCCATCCCGTGGACGATGCCGCCTGGCGCTACGTCCACGACCTCGACGAGCCGCGACCCGGCGAGGGAGCGCCGCCCTTCGGCCTCCCGGTCCTCGCGGAGATCCCGGGCTTGGCGACGGTCCTCGAGCAGTTGCGGGAGGCCGACCGGCTCATCGCCCGCGCCCTCGAGGGCATCCTGCTCCTGCAGGACCACGCCGACGTCGCCGGGACCACGGGCATCGGTATCGAGAGCTGGGTCGCCACCATCGCCCGCCGCACCCGCGCCGACGCCCGCATGCTGCTCGCCGCGGCCGAGATGGTGCGCCGGCTGCCGACCCTGCGTGCGGCCTTCCAGGAGGGGCGGCTGTCCTGGGCGCAGGTCCGGTCGGTCGCGTTGAAGACCCGCCGCCTGCCCGCACACCTGGACGAACGCGTGGACAGCGCCATCGCCCAGGCCCTGGACGGTGTCGGCGGCGCGGAACCCGACGCGGTCACCCGGGTGATCGCCTGGTCACTGGCGACCCTGGACCCACAGCAGGTCGAGCGCCGGGAACGTGCCGAGGAGGCGCGTGAGTTCCTCTCGCTGCAACCGCGGCTCGACGGCTCCGGCGGCCGGATGTGGGGTGAGCTGGGGCCGACCTCCTGGGCCGTGGTCGACGCGGCGCTCGGTGATGTCGCCGGCAGCGGTGCCCCTGGCACCGAGGACGACCAGGGCGCCGCCGGGAGCGCCGCACGGGCGCGGGCGCGACGTCTGGTCACGCTGCTCGACGCCAGCCTCGCCGGGGGCGACGAGGGCGGCGCAACGACCACGTCCACCGGCACCACAGCTGCACCCGGGAGCGGCCCCGATGGCCGACAGGGCGACGGGCCCGGTCCGGGGGACGCGACGGCGGCGGGGCCCGCGGCCAGCCGCCCCCAGCTGCTCCTGCGTGCCGACCTCGACAGCCTGCTGGATCGGGAGCGGACACCGGCCACCCTGCTGACCTCGCTGCTGGGCGGCGCGGTCCACGTGAGCAGCAGGACCGCCCAGCGCCTGCTGGACGAGCGGGGCGCCGATCTGCGCACCGTCATCCTGGACGAGACCGGTGGCGTCGTCGGTGTCGGACGGCGTCAGCGCGTCGCGCCGGGGTGGTTGCGCGAGGCGGTCCTCGCGCTCCACGACACCTGTGCCGCACCCGGGTGCAGCGCACCCGCACGCACTGCGGATATGGACCATGCGCGACCCTGGCACCCGGTACGGCCCGAGGACCTGCCCGGAACCACGGATGTCGCCGAGCTGGCACCCGCCTGCCCGCATCATAACCAGCGCAAGGAGCGTGACGGTTGGCAGGTGCACCAGTCCACCGACGGGCGACGACGCTGGTCACACCGGCGCAGCGGCCTGCGCACCGACACCGTCCCCGCGACGTGGCGGCCTGCCGGGGACTCCCCCGGTCCGGAGCCGCCGGAACCCGATGGATGCTGACACCCACGTCGTCAGCACGGCCCGGCACCACGCACCCGCATCAGGCGATGCGCTCGACGAAGCGCGCGAGCTGGTTGAGGTTGCGGACCTCCACCATGTCGTCGACGTAGCGGGCGTAGCTCGCAGCGATCGAGTCGCCGGTGTCCCAGAACGCCCGCGGTTCGGGGTTCAGCCAGTAGACGTGGCGTGCGCGCCGCTGCAGCTCCGCCAGGACCCAGGCGCCCGACTGCCGGTGGTTGTTGCGCGCGTCGCCGAGGATCAGCACCGTCGTCCGCGGGCTGAGCGACCTGGCGTGGCCACGGTGGAACTGCTCGAAGGCGCGGCCGTAGTCCGAGTGGCCATCCAGCCACACCAGGTCGGCCTCCTGCAGGACGCGTCGCATCGCGTCCGACGGATCCTGGTGTGCGAACCAGCCGGTCACCTCGTCGAGCGCGTCGATGAAGGCGAAGGAGCGCACGGTGGTGAACTGCTCCTGCAGGGCGTGGACCAACTGCAGGGTGAAGCGGGCGAAGGAGGCCACGGATCCTGACACATCGCACAGCACCACCAGCTCGGGCCGGTGGGGCCGCCGGGGCCGGAAGGTGGGATCGAAGGGGACCCCGCCGGAGAGCAAGGACCGGCGCACCGTCCGTCGGACATCCAGGCGGCCATCCCGCCCCACGCGACGCTTCGCTGCGACGCGGGTGGCGAGCTTGCGGGCCAGGGGTCGGATGTGGGCGCGCAGCTCGCGCTGCTCCTCACGGTCGAGGTGGAACAGGTCGCGTTCCTCGATCGGCGGCCTGACGACCCGGTCGGCGACGCGATCGACACCCCGGTCAGCAGCGGCGTGGCGACGGATCTCCGCGTCGACCTCCTGCTGGAAGGCCCGGACACGCCGGCGGAACTCGTCCTCGAGCAGCCGCTCCTCGAGGGGACTCAGATCGCTGTCCCGGCCATCCTGCGCACGCTGCAGCAGCTCCCGCAGGAGCCGCTGCACGTCGATCGCCCGGAACACCCGGTACTGGAAGTAGGTCACCCGCCCGTCGGTGCCCTCCACCCGTCCGAACCGCTCCACCGCGCGGCGAGCCGCACCCCGGATCACGTCGTCGCCCCCACCGAGGGCGTCGAGGAGCTCCTCGAGCAACGCCTCGGGGTCGTCGCCGGCACCATCGCCGTCCACACCGTCGCCGTCCGCACCGTCGCCGTCCGTT
This sequence comes from Nitriliruptoraceae bacterium, assembly GCA_007117945.1. Classification (GTDB taxonomy): domain Bacteria; phylum Actinomycetota; class Nitriliruptoria; order Nitriliruptorales; family Nitriliruptoraceae; genus T1Sed10-7. The sequence goes on from SKTN01000112.1 coordinate 5,931, forward strand.
CCCGCCGCAGCACCCGGCTGCGACCCTGCGGTCACGTCCCGCGCGGGCAGGTAGAGGTCGAACAGCTCGTCGAAGGTGGCGCGCTGGCTCTGCGAGGTGACGGTGACCGCCGCGAGGGCCTCACGCAGCTGTCGGCGGTCGAGGAGGTCCACGTGTCCGAGGGTGCGCATGGCGTCGATGGCCCCCGCCTGCGCCGCCGGTAACCCGGCCCGACGCAGCGCGGCGATCAGCTCGAGGACCCGACCCGCGACCCCGGTCGGTTGCGGTGTCCCGGCAACGCCGCCGGCGCTCACCACCGGCCGCGCCCGTGGTGACGGCTGCCCACCCTCACTGCCCATGTCCGCGCATCATCCGTCGAAGGTCACCACAGCGCGGGCGCCATCCTCGCCTGCGAGCAGGACGCTGCGCCCTCCCGGGTGGCTGACCGCGTCGATCGCCGGGAGGGCCACCTCGGTCACGTCCGTGCCGTCAAGGAGCACGAGGGCCCCACCCATGGCCACCACGCTGCCGCCTTCGGGCCCATCGCTGGCGATACCCGCCGGTCCCCGCCCCACGGCCCGCAGCGCGCCCTCGGGGTCGGCGGCCAACCCGCCCGCGACCCCCTCCAGCACGTCGGCGAGCCGCTCCTCGAGGCCGTCGGCGGTCAGTTGCAGCACCCGCACGGTGCCGGCATCGAGGTCGCTGACCACCACCTCGGCGGCCCCACCGGCGAGGTCGGCCGCCGCGACACGTTCGCCCGGTCCCAGCTCACCGACGGCCAGCACCGCACCGTCGGCGGCGTCCAACAGCAGCAGACGGTGGTCGCCGCGTGCCAGGGCGTCCTGCTCGGCCTCCTCATCGGCCTGACCCTCGCCGTCCACCTCACGCAGACCGACCAGTACCCCCTGGCTGCCGACGGCGGCCACCTCGGCCCGGACCGGCGCCCCCGGCAACGCGATCCCCGCTGCCGCCAGGTCGTCGCGATCGAGGGACCAGCGCGCGGCACCGTCGACGCGGTCCACCCCGGTGACGACGGGAACCCCGTCACCGGCGCCGGTACGGGTGGCGGCGACCACCAGCTCCGGGCCGAGCCGTCCCGTCAACCGTGCCCCGGCCAACCCGGCCGGTGCCGTCGGCAGCTCCAGATCCGCCGCCCACCGGCGTCCCGCGACGGGGTCGCGCAGCTCCAGCTCCGCGTCGTCACCGTCCTCGTCGATCCGCAGCAGCAGGAGCTCGCCACCACCGGCATCGAGGTGGAAGGCCAACGGGCTGCCCACCAGTGCGGTGTCGACGCAGGTCATCCCCGACAGATCCGTGTCCAGGGGCTGGAGCGCATCCACCTGGCCCGTCAGCGGGTTGGTCAGCGCGAGGCTGTAGAGGTGCGCACCCGCGCCCACCGCCACGCCCTGCTGGAGGGGCACGGCCTCGGCAGCGCCGCCTCCACCCGCCTCGACGACGGTCACCACCTCACCGAGCGCCGCCACCCCGTCCGGGGTCGCTGCGAGACGGTCGACGTCCTGGACCGGGACCACCGAGGTGACCTCGCCCACACGCTCGACCAGAGCGGTCAGGGCCGCCTCGACGTCCGCCGGCGTCCCCGGGGCCTGCTCGTCGGTCCCGTCGCCCGTGCCCAGGGCCGTGGTGATGGCCGCGGCGGGGCCCGTCGCAACGAGCTCCTCACCGGCGATGACCTCCGCCGCGACGACCGCCTGCGGCGCGATCGTCGCGCAGGCCGACCGCGCGAACAGCGCCCCGCTGATCACGCCGACGGCCACCAGGCCGAGCATCGCGGCTCCGGCGAGCAGCAGCGTGCGGCGGTCGGCCGCCATCGGATCCTCCGTGGGCGCACCCGGAGGGAGCTGGCGGCGGGGGTCGTCGGACACGGGTCAGTTCCGCTCGGCGTGCTGGGGCACCGTCAGGTGCGTGAGCGCACGTTCGATGTCCTGGTGGTGCTTGAGCGCCACGTTGATGGTGGCGCGCAGCGTGTCCTCGTCCACCGTCCCGAAGCCCAGCGCCAGCAGGGTCCGAGCCCAGTCCAGGGTCTCCGACACCGACGGTGGCTTGCGCAGCTCCAGCTGGCGCAGGGAGCGCACCACCCGGACCAGCTGATCGGCCATCATCTCCGGGATCTCCGGGACCCGGGAACGGACGATCGCGCGCTCACGCTCGGGGGTGGGGTAGTCGATGTGGAGGTACAGGCAACGGCGCTTGAGCGCCTCGGACAGCTCACGGGTGCCGTTGGAGGTCAGCACCACGAAGGGGTGCTGGGTCCCGGTGACCGTCCCGAGCTCGGGGATCGTGACCTGGAAGTCGGACAGGATCTCCAGCAGCAACGCCTCGAACTCGAGGTCCACCTTGTCGACCTCATCGATCAGCAGCACGCTGTAGCGCGGGTTGCGCAGGGCGTGGAGCAGGGGGCGTTCCAGCAGGTAGTCCTCGCTGAACAGGTCGTCCTCGACCTCGTCCCAGTCCTCACCGCCACCCACCTCGCCACCGCGTGCGTGGGTGATCCTGAGCAGCTGCTTGCGGTAGTTCCACTCGTAGAGGGCCTTGGCCTCGTCCAACCCCTCGTAGCACTGCAGGCGCACGAGCTCGGCGTCGCGCGCGGACGCGACGGCCTTGGCGAGCTCGGTCTTGCCGACCCCCGCGGGCCCCTCCACCAGGATGGGCTTCCCCAGGCGCTCGGCGAGGTAGACGATCGTCTCGATGGCGGTGTCGACGAGGTAGCCGGCGGCCTCCAGCCGCGCGCGGACGTCCTCGACCCCGGCGAAATCGGGCGACACCTGCGCGCTCCTCGCCGTACCCGACATCCGCGGGCCGCACGGCTCGCGCGAGGCTACGGCACCCCCGCAGCGGGCGACCACCCGGGCTGGTCGTCGGGGCCGGCGCCGCGGGGAGGCGGCGCCCCCGCGGCCCGGGAAGGCGGGGGCCCCTCCGCCCCGCCCACGGCCCGCAGGTGCTCGACCACCAGGGCGGTGACCCGCTCCAGGAGGCCGGCGGGCAGGTCGTGGCCGAGTCCCGGGATCTCCACCAGCCGGGCACCAGGGATGGCCCTGCCCAGCGCCCGCCCACCGCTGACGGTCACCAAGGGGTCGGCGTCGCCGTGGAGCACCAGGGTGGGCGCGGTGATCCGCTCGAGGAGGGGCGTGCGATCACCGTCGGCCAGGATCGCGAGCAACTGGCGGGCGGTCCCCGCCGGGTCGTGGGCCCGGTCGTACCGTGCCGTGAGGCGCCGGCGCACCTCCTGCTCGTCGAAGCGGTCGGGGCTGGCCGTGACCCGGGCACGTGCCACCCCCGCCGCGATCACCGCGTCGCGCCCGGTCGGGGTGGGCGCCGCCAGCGCCTCGGCCGCCGCGGACGTCGGCTGACCGACGTCACGCGCTCCGGTGGTGGTGGCGAGCAGGGTGAGGGAGCGCAGCCGCCCGGGCGCGCGGACGGCCAGGTGCTGGGCGACCATCCCACCCATCGACCGCCCGAGGACGTGGGCACGGCCGACACCGAGGTGGTCCAGAACCGCCACGGCGTCATCGGCGAGCGCCGCCAGCGGGTAGGGCGCCACCACCGGTCCACCGTCGACCACCTCGCCGGCCACGGCGTCGACGGCGGCCCGCAGCGCATCGAGCGACACCTCGGGGCCCGGGAGTACCGTGGAGCGGCCGGCATCCCGGTTGTCCGGGGCGATCACGCCGAAGCCCGCGGTGAGCAGGCCCTCCACCAGCGGTTCCGGCCAGTCGATGCGCTGGCC
>SKTN01000095.1 GCA_007117945.1 Nitriliruptoraceae bacterium
GGCGCCCCGACAGCAGCGGGCGGCGGTGCGCGCGTCGCCCACCCACCGCGCCGCGCCGCCCCCGTCGCCCCGACGGCTCCGAAACCCGAGCATGCACCCTCCCACGCAGCTCGCCGAACCGATCCAGCCGACGCCGACGGCCCGGGTCGCGCGCCCGCTGCTGACCATGCGCTGGGAGGCGCTGACCTACCTGCACTGGGACCTCGACCCCGCCGTCGTGGCGGCGCAGCTGCCCGAGGGTCTCGAGCCGGATCTCCACGACGGACGCGCCTGGGTGGGCCTGATCCCCTTCCGGATGGCCGGCATCGGGCTGGGCCCGGGCGGCGCCGCGGTGCGCCGGGTGCTGCCCCGGGGCCTGCCCCTGCCCCAGGGCACCTTCCCGGAGACCAACGTGCGCACCTACGTGGTCGGGCCCGACGGCGGTCGCGGGGCCTACTTCCACTCCCTGGACAGCACCCGGCTGGCACCCACCGCCGTGGCACGCCTGGGCTACCGGTTGCCCTACTGCTGGTCGTCGATGCGCATCGGCCGGCGGGGCGAGCGCGTCGCCTACCGGGCCGTGCGACGCTGGCCCGAGCCCGCTGGCGCACGCAGCCACGTCGTCGTCGACCTGGGCCCGTCCGTCGGTGCGGCGGCGCACACCGCACTCGACGAGTTCCTCTCCGCCCGGTGGTCGCTCTACGTCGCCACCCCCCGGGGCCACCTCCTGCGCGCCCTGGTCGAGCACGGCCCCTGGCCCCTGCGCCACGCGCGCCTGCACCACCTCGACGACGAGCTGGTGGCCGCCGCCGGCTACGACGTCGCGGGTCGCCCGCCGACCCACATCCGCTACGGCGGCGACGTCGAGGTGGCGGTGGCGCCACCGCGGCGGGTGGGCTGAACCCTGCCTCCCCGGTGCGCTCCCACCGCGTGCACCCGCGCGGAACGTTTCGGTTGCTAGCGTTCCGGGACGGGCGGCGATGGGAGCGGCGCCCGTGGGAGGTGGGTGATGTCCGCGTCGCGGGCTCGGTCGCGCGCGGGTGGCTACGCGGTCCTGGCCGCCGTCGCGCTGGCGTTGCTGGTCGCCGCCTGCACCGGCGGCGAGCCGGAGTTCGAGCACACCATCGACATGGAGGACAACTTCTACGATCGCGAGGTCACCCGCATCGACGTCGGTGATCGCGTCCGGTTCCGCAACCGCGGGGTCGTGCCCCACAACGCCATCGACGTCGGCGGTACGTGGTCCACGGGGGAGGCAGCCGGAGGCGAGCCCGCCGATCTGATGGACCCGGACGAGGAGGTCGTGGTCACCTTCGATGAGCCCGGGGTCTTCACCTACTACTGCTCGATCCACGCGCCCGACGACGGCTCCGCGGGCATGGCGGCCACCCTGGTCGTCGGCGACGTCGCGTTCGACGCCGCCGACACCGCCCCCGCCGACGCCGTCACCGAGTGGACCGGGGTCACGCGGCGCGTCCCCGACGACCACCCCACGATCCAGAACGCCGTGGACGCCGCCGACCCCGGCGACCTGGTGCTGATCGCGCCGGCGCCGGAGACCCCCGAGCACCTCGCCGCGGACGGCGCTCACGTCTACCGGGAGCAGGTCGACGTCAGCACGCCCTACCTCACCATCCGGGGTACGGACCGCAACGCGGTGCTCATCGACGGCGAGCACGAGCGGCCCATCGGCATCAACACCGTGGCCGCCGACGGGGTGGCGGTGGAGAACCTCACCGTGCGCAACACCACGGGCAACGGCATCTACTGGACGGGTGTCACCGGCTACCGCGGCTCCTACCTCACCGCCTACAACAACGAGATCTACGGCATCTACGCCTTCGACTCCACCGACGGGCTGTTCGAGCACAGCTACGCCAGCGGCTCGAAGGACGCGGGGTTCTACATCGGCCAGTGCGACCCCTGCGACGGGGTCATCACCGAGGTGGTGGCTGAGCGCAACGGGATGGGCTACTCCGGCACCAACTCCTCCGACGTCTACCTCCTCGACTCCGTGTGGCGGCACAACGTCTCCGGCGTCGTCCCCAACACCCTGGACTCCCAGCGCCAGCCGCCGGTCGGCCGGGTGACGATCGCCGGCAACCTGATCCACGACAACGACAGCCGCGAGGCCCCCGCACTGGGCTTCCCGTGGATGGCCTTCGGCAACGGGGTGGTGCTCCCGGGCGGGATGGACAACCTGGTCACCCGCAACCGCATCGTCGACCACGAGCGTGCGGGGGTCACCGTCGGCCCCATGCTCAGCCGCAACTTCTGGATGAGCGGCGGCAACGTGGTCACCGACAACGTGATCGAGGGCTCCGGCTACGCCGACCTGGTGCTGGGCGGGCCGGCCCTGACCGGCAACTGCTTCGGCGGCAACGACCCGGGCCGCACCGTGCCGGCCGGACTCGAGTCGATCGCCGGGTGCGGACCCGACGCCCGGGCCGGTGCCCACGTCGAGGTGGCCGACCCCGACCGCGGCGCGTTCCGCCTGCCCTCGCGTCAGCACCTCGCCCCGATGCTGTCCTTCATCGGCCTGGTCGCCGAGGTGGAGTTCGGCCTGCAGCCCGACAACGACCACCGGGACGCGCCCGTGCCACCGGAGCAGGAGCAGCTCCCCGGCGGGGTGGATGCGCCGGTGACGCCCGCGGTAGCGGTGTTCGCCGGGTTCGACCTCGACCTGGATGCCGTGGAGGTGCCACCCCCGCCCCGGGCGCCCGGCGGTGCCGACGGTGCAGATGACGGCACCTCAGCCGGCGTCGAGGAGGTAGCCAGCGAAGGTGCCCCGACCGCGGGGAGGGCGGTCCTGGTGGCGGGTGTGCCCTTCGGGCTCGGGGGCTTGTCCACCCTGTTCGGGGTGCTCGGCTGGCTCGCGCCCTTCGCCCTGTTCGCCGCGTGGGTGGCGCTCGCGCTGCTCGACCTGGCGCGACGCGAGGACCTGGGCCGGCCCGCCGTGATCGCCTGGACCGCCGGTGTGCTGGTGCTGCCCTTCGTCGGGGCGCCGGCCTACCTGCTGGCCGGCGGCGCGGGTCTGCCGAGGTGGCTCAGGTGGACGTCCGTGGTGGGCGCCACCGTGGTGCTGGCGGTGCTGCTCGGTGCCGCCGTCGTGATCGGAGGGTTGCTCTGATGGGTGCTGTGCAGGTGCTGATGGGGCTCTACGCCACGGTGCTGCCCTTCGCGGTGCTGGCCGCCTGGATGGCGGTGGCGCTGTGGGACGTCTCCCGCCGGGTGCAGGCGGCGGAGCTCGGCCGTGGGGCGGCCGTGGGGTGGGCCGGGGTGGTCCTGGTGGTGCCGGTGGTGGGCGCCGCCGGCTACCTCCTGGCCGGCGCCTCCCTGCCGAGGTGGCTGGCGGCCACCTACGTCGGGGGAGGGTTGCTCGCGTGGCTGCTGGTGCTGGCGGTCACGGCAGGGCTCGGAGCTGCGGGCTGATGACCGAGGCCGACCCACCGCCCGCCGATCCACCGCCCGCCGATCCGGGGCACCCACACCCCGATGCCGCTCCCGCCCCCGGTCAGGGTGGTCCGCGCGGTCTCAGCCGCCGGGAGGTGCTGCGCCGCGCCGGGCTCGCAGGGGCCTTCACCGTCGGGGGTGCGGTGCTCGGCCACGAGTTCATCCCGCACCGACACCCCATGGCGGCCGCGGACGACGCCCACGGGAGTGCCGGCGGCGCTGGTAGCGGTGCGGGGGCCGGCAGCGGCTCCTACTCCGGCGTCGGCGGCACCGGCGCGACCGGCGGGACCGGTGCGACCGGTGCGTCGCAGCCCCCCGCCGCGCTGGTGGGCACCAGCGCCGGCACCCAGCACGGGCTGTACGGCCACGGTGTCGCGGCACCGACCTCGCTGCGAGCCGACCACCTCGATGCGGTCACCCGACCGCCGGCCTTCGACGGCCGCCAGGGTGTGACCCGCGACCACGACCTGTCCGTCACCGCCCGCCACCTCGAGGTCGCCGACGGCTCGGTCGTGGAGGCCTGGACCTACGCCGGCAGCGTCCCGGGGCCCATCATCCGGGCCACCGAGGGTGACCGGCTGCGCATCCGAATGGCCAACCACACCTCCCACGCCCACAACGTGCACCTCCACGGGCGCCACGACCCGGCGATGGACGGCTGGGAGCCGATCCCGCCCGGTGGGGAGTTCACCTACGAGGTCGTCGCGGAGCCCTTCGGCCTCCACCCCTACCACTGCCACACCGCACCGATCGCCGAGCACATCGGTAGGGGGCTCTACGGGGCGATGATCGTCGATCCTCCCGGCGGCCGGCCTCCCGCCCACGAGGTCGTGCTGGTGCTCGGCGGCTGGGACCTGGACGGTGACGGCCGCAACGAGGTGGTGGCCTTCAACGGCATCGCCGGCGCCTACCACCGGTTCCCGATCCGCGTGCCCGTGGGTGCGCTGGTGCGGGTGTACGTCGTGAACCTGCTGGAGCACGACCCCATCGCCTCCTTCCACCTCCACGCCCAGACCTTCGACGTGTACCGCTCGGGCACCTCGCTCACGCCCGACGAGCACACCGACATCGTGTCCCTGACCCAGGGTGAGCGGGCGGTGCTCGAGTTCCGGCTCCCCGAGCCGGGGCGCTACATGTTCCACCCGCACCAGTCGAGCCTGGCCGACCGGGGCGCCATGGGCTGGTTCGCCGCGGTGTGACGCGGCCCGGCAGCCACCGTCCGCTGCTCGCCGTGTCCAGGGACGGTCGTGCTCAGGCCCGGCCGAAGAGCCGGGCGAACAGCGCGGCCGCGCGCGAGGTGTTGCGGTCCACCTCGGCGCAGGTGCAGCGGTCCTCGGTCGCGACGCCGGCCATCACCTGGCTGACGTGCTGGCCACAGCCCGCCCAGGTGAGCTTGCCGCAGGTGGAGCAGTGGGCACGTCGGCACATGGTGTTCTCCTCGCCCGCAGGGCCGCGGGGATACGACTCAGCGCTCGAGCTCCTCGCCGGGGCCGCTGCGCTCCCACCACACCAGGCCCGCGATCCCGAGCAGCACCACGCCGATGGCGATCCAGTTGTTGCGGGACAGGCCCCACTCGCCGAGCCCCCAGACGGCGGGGTAGCGCTCCGCGGTGTCGATGCGGAGGGCCTCGATCCAGCCGCGGCCGATGCCGTAGCCGATCAGGTAGACGAACAGCAGGGAGCCGCGGCGGCGCAGCTTGCCGGCCCGGTCCAGCCACAGGAGTACGACGACCAGCCCGGCGTTCCACAGCGACTCGTACAGGAAGGTGGGGTGGAAGGTGGTGCCGGCGGGGTGGCCCGCACGCTCCGCCACCGAGTCACGCACCGACAGCGCCCAGGGCAGCTCCGTGGGCCGGCCGAACAGCTCCTGGTTGAAGTAGTTGCCCCACCGCCCGATCGCCTGGGCCAGGGGCAGGGCGGGCGCGACGGCGTCCATCATCGCGGGCAGGTCCGCCCGCTTGACGCGCAGGTACAGGATGACGGCCAGCGCGCCGCCGACCAGGCCGCCGAAGAACGCCAGGCCGCCCTGCCAGATCGCGAGGATGTCCCCGGGCCGCTCGATGTAGGCGGCGCCGTGGGCGCCCTCCTGCTGGAACCGCGGGATGATGTAGCCGATGCGCGCACCCAGGAAGCCGCCCAGCAGGGCCAGCAACCCGGCCTTCTCCGCGATGTCGGGATCACCGCCGAAGCGCTCGTAGCGCCGCACCAGCAGTTGCAGCGCGATGAAGGCGCCGATGGCGATCAGCACGCCGTACATGCGCAGATCGAGGGGCCCGAGCTCGATCCCTGGCCGGGGTGGCGAGGGGATCTGGGCGAGGGGGAGCAGCAGGGGGTGCACGGTGACGGCGGCCTCGGCAGGGGGTGGGCAGCGGGACGGTAGCGCTCGTGCAACGTCCGAACGGTGCCAGCTGTTCCCGGTGGCTCGCGTCCCTGCGTCGCTCGGACCCTGCTCGGACCCTGCTGACGGGCTGCTCCGTCCTCCCCTCCAGGTTGCTCGCGCGGCGGAGAGGGGCCGCTCCCTGCTCCGGTGCGCGAGCAACCGGCAGGATCCCCGCCGGCGTGCGGGAGCGGACCGTCACCGCATGTGGGCGGGGGTTGGGCGGGTGCGCTCAGCCGAGCAGGCGCTCCACCTCGGCGTCCTCCAGGGCCTCGGAGCGCGGTGTGCGCCCGATGCCGGGCCCGGTGGGCACGGTGAGATGGCCGTCCTCGAGGTGGAAGGGCTCGGTGAGGTCCTGCGCCCAGTACCGGTTGGACGCCGAGGTGTCGGCGGGCAGGTCGAAGCCGGCGCAGGCGGCGAGGGCCACGTTGGCGGCCCGTCCCACGCCGGTCTCCAGCATCCCGCCGCACCACACCGGCACCCCCTGGGCCCGGCACACGTCGCGGATCGCCAGCGACTCCGACAGCCCACCGACCCGGCCGAGCTTGATGTTGACCACCTGGCAGGCACCCATGGTGATGGCGTCGGCCGCGTCGGCGGCATCGTGGATCGACTCGTCGAGGCAGATCGGGGTGTGCCAGGCGGGCGCGTGCAGGGCGTGGTCGCGCAGCCGTGCGGCGCCGAAGGGCTGCTCGAGCAGCTCGAGGCCGAGCTCGTCGAGGCCGTCCAGGGCGGCGAGGTGGGCGGCATCGCCCGCGTGGTAGGCGGCGTTGGCGTCCACCTGGAGGGGGAGCGCGTCGCCGAACACCTCCCGGAGCCGGGTCAGGGGTGCCACGTCGAAGCCGGGCTGCACCTTGACCTTGATCCGGAGATACCCCTCGTCGAGGTAGCCGGCGACCTGGTGGACGAGCTCCTCGATGCCGCCGTCCGGGATGCCGACGCTGACCCCGGCGGGCACGCGCTCGCGGACCGCGCCGAGGTGCTGCGCGAGCGCGGTGCCGGCGGCGCGTAACTGGGCGTCGAGCACCGCGACCTCGAGGGCCGCCTTGGCCATGGGGTGGCCGCGCAGGTGGGCGAGGCGTGGCCCGACGGCGCCGGCGGACAGGCGGTGACCCTGCCCGAGCAGGGCCGGCACGAGGTGGTCGCGCAGCACCAGGGCCGCCCCGTCGGTGAACTCCTCGGAGTAGACGGGAGCGGCGGGGGTGACGCACTCACCCCAGCCGGTGGACGTCGCCGTGCGTACCCGGACCAGCAGGGCCTCGCGCACGGTCTGGCGGCCGAAGCTGGTGGTGAAGGGGCGCACCAGGGGCATCTCGACACGGACGAGGTCGACCCCGGTCACCTCGATGTGGGGGAGGCCGTCACCGATGTGCCGGCGGTGGTCGGTGCTGTTGTCGGGGCGGTGGTCGGTGCTGTTGTCGGTGCTGTTGTCGGCGTCGTCCGCGTGGTTGTCACCGTTGCCGTGGCGGGCGTCGTCAGCAGGCGCGCCGTCCGCTGCGCTCATCGGTGCGCCAGTTCCGTGACACCGCCGCGCTCGGCCAGCACGTACCACCCGTCCCGTGTCACCCCGGTGATGCGGGCGCCGGCGTCCAGCGCCGGTTGCAGCGTCACCCGGATCGCCTCGCCCCACGCCGCTGCCGTCGCGTGGTCGCGCTCGCGCAGGGACTCGATGTCCGCGGGGATGCGGACCAGACGTCGTGGGGCGGAGGTGTCGTGGCGGACGGGCTGCTCGTCAGCACCGACGTCCAGGGCGACCTCGGCACCGGCGCTGCGCAGGGCGTCGGGATCGGGGGTGGCCACGCGCCCGCCGGCCGCAGCCCGCACCCGCGGCGCAGTGAGGTCCCACCGCGCCTCGAGCCGGTCGGTGGGCAGCCCGCGGTTGCGCGCGTCGGCCATCGGTCCGTACCGGTCGACGAGGTAGCCCGACACCCCCGAGGCGAGCACCGCGAGGTTGAGGACGACGTTGCGGCGCACCAGCGGGTCGAAGGTCCAGCGCACCTGCTCGATGTCGCGCTCTAGCGCCCAGCTGCGCTGGTACCACTTCATGGCCTTGCCGATGCCGCGGCCGACCGCATCCGCGACCACCCCGGTGACATGGGAGTGCAGGAACACCTGCCCGATCGTGTGGTCGCGGCCGAGCACGGCCGCGGTGGCCGCCACGACCGTCCCGTCCGCTGCGCGGGCGACGCTGACCTGCCCGCCCGCGTGGGCGATGGCGAGCAGGGCCTCGGGAGCGAGGATGGCCCCGGCGGCGCCATCGCGGCCCCACACGGTGTCGAACAGCACCGAGGCGGCGCGCGCGGCCTCCGGATCCCGGGCGTCGGTGACCTCGATCCCGGCGCTCGCGGCGGCACGGGTCGCGGTGTCGGCCGCCTCCTGGCGCAGGTCGGTGTCGGGTTCGGGCAGGGACACGCGGTCACCTCCGGTGCGGGCGGGGTGACGCTACCGGTGGGCAGCCCACGGTAGGGCCCGGCAGGGGTGGCGGCCTCCCGGGCGGCCATCCGTTGCGCTGCGCCGGTGCGGGCTCCCGGGCGGCCATCCGTTGCGCTGCGCCGGTGCGGCGAGCCGGTACCCCGTTGGCGACCCCGTGCGGACGGCCCCTACCGTGCGCGCCCCGCTCGCACGGCCGGCACCGACCCCGGCTGCCCCAGCGTCCTCCCCACGCCGACCACCCCCGAGGCGACGATGACCACCTGGCACCACCGTGCCGCCGATCTGGCCCTGCCGACCCGTCCCGTCCTCGGCGGGCGCCCCGTCGAGCCGTTGACCGACGCCACCTTCACCTCGGTCAACCCCCGCGACAACCGTGCGCTGGTGGAGCTACCCGCCTGCGGCGAGACGGACGTCGGCCGCGCCGTCGCACTCGCCCGCACGGCCGTCGAGGACGGCCGCTGGCGCGACCTCGCGCCCGCCGAGCGGGGCAGCATCCTGCGCCGCTTCGCCGAGGTGGTGGAGGCCCACGCCGAGGAGCTCGCCCTGCTCGAGACCCTCGACACCGGCAAGCCGATCGGCGACACCACCACCGTGGACGCCCCCGGCGCCGCCAACAACCTGCGCTGGTACGGCGAGGCCGCCGACAAGATCTATGGCGAGGTGGCACCCACCGGCCCGGACGCGCTCGCCACCATCACCCGTGAACCCGTGGGCGTGGTGGCCGCGATCGTGCCGTGGAACTACCCCCTGATCATCGCCACCTGGAAGCTCGGCCCGGCCCTGGCCGCCGGCAACAGCGTGCTGGTCAAGCCCGCCGAGCAGTCACCCCTGGCCACGCTCCGGCTCGGGGAGCTCGCCCTCGAGGCGGGCCTGCCCGAGGGGGTGCTCAGCGTCCTGCCGGGGGAGGGCGCCGCAGGGGCGGCCCTGGCCGAGCACCCGGGTGTCGATAAGATCACCTTCACCGGCTCCACCGCCACGGGCCGCAAGGTGCTCGCCGCCGCCGCCGGCTCGAACCTCAAGGGGGTGTCACTGGAGCTCGGCGGCAAGAGCCCGCAGGTGGTGCTGGCCGACGCCCCTGACCTGGACGCCGCCGCGGAGACGATCGCCTGGGGCATCTTCTACAACCAGGGCCAGACCTGCCACGCCGGCTCCCGGCTGGTGATCGACGACCGCATCGCGGACCGCGTGCTCGCGCGCATCGCCGAGGTGGCCCGTGACCTGCGGCCCGGTGATCCCCTGGACGCGGCCACGCAGCTCGGGGCGCTGGTCTCCGCCGAGCAGCAGGCCCGGGTCACCGGCTACCTCGATGCCGCTGCCGGTCAGGGCGCCGAGGTGGTGCTGGGCGGCCGCGCCCCCGATCCGGCGCCCGTGGACGGTGGGTGCTACCTCGAGCCCACGGTCATCGAC
>SKTN01000337.1 GCA_007117945.1 Nitriliruptoraceae bacterium
GCGAGCCTCGCCCTGGACGGCGTGGCCACCGACGCCCTGCCCACCGAGGAGGCGGCGCAGGCACTGGTGGCCGCCAGCCCTGCGGCCGGGGCCACCGACGCCGCCGGCACCGGCCCGGCGGTGGCGCCGGGCGGGCATCGGGGGAGCTGGCTGGACACCCTCGGGGTCCTGGAGGACCCGGCCGATGCGCTCGTCACCGCGCTGGAGTTGCTCGGTGCCCTCGCCGCGGAGGACAGCGACGACCTGGTCGACGCGGTGTTCGACGCACCCGATGTGGTACTCGGTGAGCTGCACCGGCGCCTGACCCGCGGCCTGGTGGCACCCGAGCGGGCCGGGGCACTGCGCACGCTCGAGCAGGCCGTCCACGACCGCTCCACGGGGCGGATGCTGTACCTGGCCACCCCGGCGGCGCAGCTGGCACGGGAGCTCGGCCTGCTGCTGGCCTGGCTGACGGGCCCGGGGGCACGGGAGCACGGCGTGGTCACCAGCGGGGTCCTGCACCTCGAGCTGCTGCGCCTGCACCCCTTCGACGCCGCCAACGGGCGCCTCGCCCGGGTGGCCGCACGCCTGGTGCTGCGCGCCCGGGGGCTGGACCCCGACCACCTCGCCGTCCCCGAGCCCGCCCTGGCCGCCGACGCCCTGGGCGTCGCCGAGGAGGTGGCCCGCACCCTGCGGCGTCGGGACCTGACGGTGTGGCTGGAGCGGTGGGCCGAGGCCACGGCCGACGGCCTGCGCAGCGCCGCACGGCAGCTCGGCACCCTGGTGGTGACACCCGACGAGCGCGCCCGCACCTTCGCTGCCGCGCACCCCCGCTTCACGATCGCGGAGTACCGCGCCGAGGTGGCCGCCGGGCCCGAGCAGGCACGCACCCAGCTGCGCGAGCTCCTCGACGCCGGCCTGGTCCGTCGCGTGCCCGCCAGCCGGGGGCTGCGCTTCGAAGGGGCCCGTGCGGCATCCGGGACCTAGACTGCCCCGGCGCCGGGGTCCGGCGGCGACCCGGGAGGTCGAGGGTGGGCAGCGGTGGGTAGCGCGCTCGGCGTCATGGCCAAGGGCGGTGGCGCCCACGCCTCGAGCACCCGTGCACGGGTCCACGCGGCCCACGCACAGCTCGTCCAGCGCTTCGACCCCCTGGCGGCCGACGGGCTGGCCGCCACGGTGCTGGTGGAGCTCACCGACGCCGGCCCCACCACCATCGAGATCGCCCGCGGCCGCTGCACGATCCGGGACCAGGTGCACACCCCCGCCCCCGAGCTGCAGCTGCGGACCAGCGCCGCGGTGTGGCTGGACCTGATCGAGGGTCGGATCCGGGGGATGGACGCCTTCCTGGCCGGGGAACTCACCGTCACCGGGGACCTCCACCTCGCCACGCGCTTCGAGACCCTGTTCCGGCGGCTGCCCCATCAGCCCCGGGTCGAGGTGACCCGCACCCGGGTGCGCGGCCTCACCCTCGAGACCCTGGTCGCCGGGGAGGGCACCGGCGAGCCCGTGCTGCTGATCCACGGCCTCGGTGCCAACAAGGTGTCCTTCCTGCCCACGGTCTCCGCCCTGGCCGAGCACGCCGAGGTCCACGCCCTGGACCTGCCCGGCTTCGGCCGCTCCGACAAGCCTCTGCCCCTGGGTCGGCGCTACAGCATGGCCTGGTTCGCCGACGTGGTGAACGGCTACCTCATCGCCCGGGACCTGGACGCCGCCCACATGGTCGGCAACTCCATGGGAGGCCGCATCGCTCTGGAGATGGCCCTGCGCCAGCCCCGGTCGGTGCACTCCTTCGTGGGGCTCGGACCGGCGCTCGGTTTCGACCTGACCCGCACCATCGCGCCCGTGCTGCGCGTCGCCCCGGCGCACTGGGGGGCGCTGGCACCGCTGCGGCCACCACGCAGCACCGTGGAGCACTTCGTCCGCAGCCTGTTCGCCGACGCGGACGTCCTACCGCCGGAGCACCACCGCGTGGCCGCCGACGATGTGCAGCGGGCCTGGGAGGACCCCCACCACCGTCTGGCGGTGCTGGCCGCCGCCCGGCAGCTCGGCCTGGAGCACGCCCGCGGACCCGCCGCCTACTGGCGCCGACTGCGCGCGCTGACCGTGCCGAGCCTGTGGATCTTCGGCGAGGAGGACCGGCTGGTCGCCAGCCGCTACGCCGCCCGGGTCGCCGCGGCGGTCCCCGACGCCGAGGTGGAGACCTGGCCGGGCGTGGGGCACGTCCCGCAGTTCGAGGCCGCCACCCGCACCGCCGCCACCCTGACCGCGTGGCTGGCGGCGCGCCGCGACGACCCCCGGCTCCGGATGCTGCGGCCGGCGCCGCCTCAGGCCACCTCGACGGCGTCGCGCCCCAGCCAGCCCAGCACCGCGTCGAGGTAGTCGGCGGGGGCCTCCAGCATCGGGGCGTGTCCGACGCCGGGAAGCTCGATGAGGTCGAAGTCCGGGCGACGTGCCAGGGTCCGCTCGATCACGGGGCGGCCCACCAGACGGTCGCCGTCACCCCACACCAGCAGGGTCGGTGCGGTGATCCGGTCCACGGCCGCATCCAGGCGCCGGCGGCGCAGCAGGAGCTGGACCACGGAGTTCGCCGCCGCGGAGAAGCTCTCCAGCCGCCAGGGGTGGCGCTTGCCGAAGGCGGCGTTGTCGACCAGTGCCGCGGTCAGCTCCGGGCGCACCCGGGTGGTGTCGGTGTGGATGAAGGCGGCGTTCTGCTCCACCAGCTCCTCGGCGCTGCTGGCGGTGTACCAGCGCGAGAGCATCCGCTCCCCCACGGCCGGCACGACGAAGGGCGCGAAGGTGCGCAGGGTCACCGGGTCGAGCTCCCGCAGGCGGGACGTGGGGCCGGGCAGCGCCGGGTCCACCAGCACCAGGCGTGCCACGAACCGCGGCTCCTCGGCGGCCAGCAGGGTGGCGAGCAGGCCCCCCATGGAG
This sequence comes from Nitriliruptoraceae bacterium, assembly GCA_007117945.1. Classification (GTDB taxonomy): domain Bacteria; phylum Actinomycetota; class Nitriliruptoria; order Nitriliruptorales; family Nitriliruptoraceae; genus T1Sed10-7. Next base: position 2,911 of record SKTN01000337.1, read on the forward strand.
TTGCCGTGGACCTCCGCCCGCGTCACACCGCGGGTGCGCAGCAGGGCACGCAGGAAGGCGACGTTGTGCTCGATGCGGGCGGCACGGGCCCGGGGCGGCTGGGTACGGCCGAAGCCCGGCAGGTCCGGTGCGAGCACGGGGCCCCGGTCGCGCAACCCACCGATCACCTCGAGCCAGTTGACCGCGGCGCCACCCAGTCCGTGCACCAGCAGCTGGGTCGGACCACCGGCCCGACCCTCGGCGGTCAGGGCGTGGACGGGGGTCCCCGCCACGTGGAGGATCTCGCTGCGGATCCCCTGCCACGCCGGGTCGCGTGTGCCCCAGTCCCTCTCCAACGCCGTCCCCGTCCCTCGAGCTGCCCGTGATCGGGTCGCGAGCGAGCCTAACCCGGGGGGTCGCCATCCCCGGGTGTCCGCAGCTGCGCCGCCAGGTCCGCGGGTTCCACGACGGGCTGCTCGCAGGCCAGCTGCCGGCACACGTAGGCCGTGGGCCGACCGTCACGCGCACCCCGGCCCGCCAGCAGGGGCACCCGGTCACCGTGGTCCTCGCCCGTGGCGACGACGAGGGTCCCGGGGCCGGCGTGGGCCCGTGCCGTGGCCAGCAGGGCGTCACGGGCGCCGCCCGCGGGCCCGATGACCGCCACCTCGCAGGGACCGGCGGCCAGGGCCTCGAACAGCCTGAGCGACCAGCCGGCACCCGTCGGCGCCTGAGCGGCCATGGGCTGCAGGATCCGCAGCGCCGCCTCGGCGCGCCGCTGCCACACCGGATCCCCCGTCAGCCCGGCCAGGGTGCGGCACACCTCGGCCTGCACCGCGTTGCCTGAGGGCTGCGCGTTGTCCAGCAGGTCCTTCGGGCGGCTGACCAGGGCCTGCGCGTCGGCGGCGGTCTGGAACCACCCGCCCTCCGGGTCGGCGAAGCGGGCCTCGGCCTCCTCGGCGAGCTCGAGCGCCCGCTCGAACCACACCGGCGCACCCGTCGCCTGGAACAGCTCCAGGTCGGCCAGCGCCAGCAGGGCGTGGTCGTCGAGGAAGGCCGGCACGGCCGTCACACCGTCGGTACGCACGTGGTGGAGCCGGCCCTCGAGCACGTGGGTGGTGTGCAGCTGCTCGGCGACCTCGACGGCGACCGTGATCCAGTCGGCACGCTCCAGGGCCACCCCGGCCTGCACCAGGCCACGGACCGCCAGGGCGTTCCAGTCGGTCAGGGCCTTGTGGTCCACGCCGGGTGGCACCCGCTCCGCGCGGCGCCGGTAGAGGTGACTGCGCACCCGTTCCCACTCGGCCGCGAAGGCCGCCTCGCCGAGGCCCTCCTCGGCGGCGAACCGTGCCCGGGGCACGGGCTCGTGGAGGACGTTGACCCCCTCCCAGTTGCCGCCGGGGCTCGCCCCCAGGAAGCGGGTCCAGCGCGCCACCTCGACGTCCAGTTCCTCCAGGGCGGCGACCAGCTCGTCGTAGGGCCACACGTAGAACCGGCCCTCGACCCCCTCGGAGTCCGCGTCGTAGGCGCTGACGAAGGTCCCCTCCGCGCCCCGGGCCGGACCCAGCAGCCACTCGGCGACGCCCGTGGCCACCGCGATGAGGTCCTCGCGCTCGCTGGTGCGCCCGGCGGCGGCGTAGACGGGCAGCAGCAGGGCGTTGTCGTAGAGCATCTGCTCGAAGTGGGGGACCAGCCAGCGGGCGTCGGTGGAGTAGCGGGAGAACCCGCCCCCCAGCAGGTCGCGGATCCCGCCCCGGGCCATCGCGTCCAGGCTGTGGACGGCGGCCTCCAGGGCCGTGGCGTGCCCCGTGCGGGTGTGGTGGTCCACCAGCCACGCGATCGTCATCGCCTGGGGGAACTTCGGCGCACGGCCGAACCCGCCGAGCTCCCGGTCCCAGGCGCGCTCGAGCACCAGCTGCACCGCCCCGTCCACGATGCCCGGGTCGAGCTGGTCGGCGGCCTCCCCGTCGCGCTGCTCCGCCAGGGCCGTGGCGATGCGCTCCGCCGAGCCCAGCACCTCGTCGCGACGTTCCTGCCACGCCTCCTGCACCGCGGTGATGACCTGGGGAAAGTCCGGCATGCCGTGCATCGGTTCCTTCGGCCAGTAGGTGCCGGAGAAGAAGGGTGCTCCCCCCGGGGTGAGGAACACGCTCATCGGCCACCCGCCCCGGCCGGTCATGGCCTGCACGGCCCGCATGTAGACCGCGTCCACATCGGGGCGCTCCTCACGGTCCACCTTGACGTTGACGAAGCCGGCGTTGAGCTCCGCGGCGATGTCCGGATCCTCGAAGGACTCGTGGGCCATGACGTGGCACCAGTGACAGGACGAGTAGCCGACGGAGAGGAAGATCGGCACGCCGCGGCGTCTGGCCTCCGCGAAGGCCTCCTCGCCCCACGGGTACCAGTCCACGGGGTTGTCCGCGTGCTGCTGGAGGTACGGCGAGGTGGCGGCGGCGAGGCGGTTCGGCATGGGTGGTGTCCCGGTGGCGGTCGGGCCGCAGGGTAGGGGTCCGCAGCTCAGCGCTGGTCCGCCTCGCCGCACAGCTCCGTGACCTCCGCGGGGGTGCCGATGACCGTCAGGCGGTCGCCCGGCCGCAGCAGGGTGTCACCGTCGGGCACGATGGTGCGGTCCCCGCGACGCACCAGGGCGATCAGGAGGTTGCCGGGCAGGCGCAGCTCCTTGAGCCGCTTGTCCGCGAGCTCCGCGGGGGCGCCGGCGGCACCCACGGTCACCGAGGCGTAGCGCTCGTCACGCAGCAGGGTCTCGAGCAGGGCCTGCTCGTCGTGGGCGCGGCGCCACTCGTCCTCGAAGGTCTCCGCCTCCACGGTGGTCACCAGCTGGGCGAGGCGCCGCAGGTGCTCGGTCAGCCGGCCCTCCGGGGAGAGCAGGAACAGCAGGGCCTGGGTCCGCGGGCCCTCCGCACCGGTGTCCTGGGGCAGGGTGCTGCCCGGGAAGCGCCGACCGCTGGAGATGCGCACCCCGCGCGTGGCCCGCACCAGCACGATCAGGGGGCGGGTGAGGTCGTGGCGGAGCAGGTCGTGGACCACCGCCGGTGCACCGTCGGGCACCACGGCCCGGGCGGCGGCCGCGGCCAGCCCCTCGTCGAGGTCCTCCATGGGCTGCTTGAGCCGTCCACGGACCCGGATGGCCACGCGCTTGAGGATCTCGTCGAGGTCGACCTTGCCCTCGACGTCGAACACGATGGCGCGGGCCAACAGCTCGTCGAAGGGGTCGTCGCCCGCCACCCCGCGCTCCTGGAGGATGCCCCACAGCTCCTCGTCCACCCCGTCGTCGTGCTGCTCACCGAGGCGGTGGAACACGCCGTACATCGCCGCCCGGTGGGTGACCCGACCACGGACATAGAAGCGGTACCAGCCGATGGCGAGCACGATGATGGTGAGCACGAACACCACGTAGAACACGCCCAGGGTGAAGATCAGCCCGAGCGTCGTGACCGCGCCGATGATCTGCATCCACGGGTACAGCGGGGAGCGGTAGCCGGGGGCGTAGGAGGACAGGCGGCTCTCGCGCATCACGATGACGGAGATGTTGATCAGGCAGAACAGCAGCAGCAGGAAGGCGCTGCCGAGGCTCGCGAGCCGCTCCACGTCGAGGAAGATGATGGCCAGGATCATCAGCAGCGAGGTGACGATCACCGCCAGCACGGGGGTCCCGAACCGACCGAGGTGGTCGAAGCCGCTCCACAGCAGGCGGTCACGGGCCATCGCCAGGGGGTAACGCGAGGCGGTGAGGATGCCGGCGTTGCCCGTGGAGGCGAAGGCCGTGGCGGCGGCGATGACGATCAACCCGACCCCGATCGGTCCGGGCAGCCAGCCGAACACCACCTCACCGGCGGTCGCCACGGGGGTGAGGTCGGTCCACAGCTCCTCCTGGGGGATGATCGCCACCAGCAGCGCCACACCCGCGGTGTAGATCACGCCCACCGTGGCCAGGGAGAGGATCATCCCCAGCGGCAGGTTGCGGTCGAGGTCACGGATCTCCTCCGCCGCGGAGGACACCTTGGTCAGGCCCGCGTAGGAGATGAACACCAGCCCGATGGTGCCCAGCAGGCTCTCGACCCCGAAGGGCAGCAGCGGGTCGAAGCCCCCGCGCACCAGGGCCGGATCGCCACGGACGATCTCGAAGGCACCGGCGGCGATGAAGAACACCATCACCGACACCAGGGTGACGACCAGCCACACCTGCAGCCGCGCGGTCTCCTTGGCACCGAAGATGTTGAGCAGGGCGAAGGCCACGGTCAGGGCGATCGCCAGGGGTCGGACGGGGACGTCGAACAGCAGGCCGAGGTAGGCACCCATGCCCACCAGGGCGAAGGCGCTCTTGGCGATCAGCACCACCCACGCGCCCAACCCGCCGATCGTGCCGGCCAGGGGCCCGAGGCTCCGGTGGATGAAGAAGTAGGTGCCCGCCGCGCGGGGCATCGCGCTGGACAGCTCCGCGATGGAGTACATGGCGGGGACCATCAGCAGGCTGGACAGGGCGTAGGCCAGGACGACCGCGGGGCCCGCGTTGGCAGCGGCGATCCCCGGGAGCAGGAAGAACCCGGAGGCGAACATCGCGCCGGTGCAGATCGCGTAGACGTCGAGCAACCCGAGCTTCTGCTCGAGCCGGGCGCCCCCCTCGCCGGGGGCGACGCCCTGGCCGTTGGTCGATGCCATCGCGGTCCGCTCGTGTGTGGGGTGGCGCAAGGTAGTGCGCCATGACCAGGCTCAGGGCTGCAGTCGCTGGATCACCCAGCCTCCGTCCTGGCGGGTGCACCGCAGGCGGTCGTGGAGGCGCGAAGGCCGGCCCTGCCACAGCTCCACCTGCCTCGGCGTCATCCGGTAGCCACCCCAGTACGGGGGGCGGGGCACCGAGCCGTCACCGAAGCGGACCGCCACCTCCTCGACCCGCGCCTCCAGGGCAGCCCGGTCCGGCACGGGGCGGGACTGCTGCGAGGCCCACGCCCCGAGCTGGCTGCCGCGCGGCCGCGCGGCGAAGTAGGCGTCACAGGCCGCATCCTCCAGCAGCTCGACGGGACCGCGGAACCGGATCTGGCGCTCCAGGGCGGGCCAGTAGGCGACCACGGCGGCCGTCGGGGTGGCCGCAAGCTGCGCACCCTTGGCGGACGAGCGGTTGGTGAACCACACCAGGCCGTCGTCGTCGAGACCGCGCAGCAGCACCACCCGCGCGTCGGGCAGGCCGTCCTCGTCGACGGTGGCCAGGGTGACCGCGGTGGGCTCGGGGAGCCCGGCGGCGACGGCCTCGTCCAGCCAGCGTCGCGCCGTGTGCAGCGGTGTGCCGGCGAGGTCCTCGGTGTCGAGGGTGCCGCTGCGATAGTCCTGCCGGAGGTGCTCGATCGGGTCCACCGCTGGCTCCTCACCCGCGTCCGATGGTCAGTATGGCGGCGTTCGCACCGCGGGGGGCCGGCGTCGGGGCGGACGGGCTCACCGCGCGGGCAGCGCGGACGGGACCTCGAGGGTCCGTAGCGACCGGTGCGCGATCCCGACGCCGAGGAGCACGACGCCGGCCCCGGCGACCTGGGGCGGCCCCACGGGCTCGGCGAGCAGCAGGGCGCCCCACAGCAGGGCCAGCACCGGCTGCAGGAGCAGCGCGACGGAGGTGGCCGCGGCCGGCAGGAGGTGGATCGAGGAGGTCAGCAGCAGCCATCCGAGCACCTGGGATCCGAAGGCCAGCACCAGCAGCCACCCGTCGGCCGGCCACCCCGCCGGCGCGGCGACACCCTCGACGATGGCGACGCCGCCGGTCACCACCAGGCCACCGAGCGCCAGGGACCACAGCATCTGGGGCGCCGAGCTGGTGCCCTGACGCCCGCGGGCCACCCGCAGCACCACCAGCCACGCGGCGTAGGTGACCCCCGCCAGCACCCCGAGCCCGACCCCCACCGGGACCGATCCGTCGGCGACGACGGGCCGGCCCACGGCGGAGAGCACCCAGATGCCGAGCAGGACCACGGGCAGGGCGATCCAGAACCCGGGCCGTGGCCGCTCCCGGAACAGCACCACCCCGAGGAGGCCGACCACCACGACCTGCAGGTTCGGCAGGACCGTGCCGAGACCGGCACCGATGATCCCCAGCGAGGCGTGCCAGGCGACCAGGTTCACGCCGAACAGCAGGCCGGCCGCCACGGCCAACGGCTGGAACCACCGACGCTCATCGCTCCCACCGCCCGCCCTGAGCGCCACCAGCAGCGCGAGCAGGGGCAGGGCGTAGGCCACCCGCAGGAACGCCGAGCGTGCCGCCTCCACGTCGGCGAGGCGGACCCACACCCCGGAGAAGGAGATGAGCACGGCACCGAGCCACGGGCGCACCGCCATCGGCAGACGCAAGGGTGCGGTGGCAGGGAGCACGGGCAGGACCTTCACACGGCGGGGCGCATCGCCACGTCCCGCACGGAGGCTACTGAGCCCACCCACCCGCCAACGCGTCCGGAGATGTTGCACACACCGCTACGCGTACGCGTAGCATCCCACCCACCTGCGTCGGGGGAGCCCCTTGGGTCGGGACATCGGCGAGACGCGGTTCACCCGCGAGGACCGTCAGCGCTACCGGGAGAAGGTCAAGCGCAACCTGGCGGTCTTCCGCCAGCTGCTGGCCGAGGAGCGGTTCGAGACCCAGCGCAAGCTGATCGGTGTCGAGGTCGAGTTCTACGTCGTCGACGACGACGGCGAACCGATGATGATCAACGCGGAGCTGCTGTCGCGCATCGAGTCCGAGGACTTCCAGA
>SKTN01000247.1 GCA_007117945.1 Nitriliruptoraceae bacterium
CACGCATGACGGGCAGCAACGGCGCTCAACTCCTGGTTGACGCGGGCCGCTCCGGCATCCGGATCGCGCGCAGGTACGGCGACCGTGTCGTGCCGGTGACCGAGGGGTCCGGCCTGCCGATGCTGGCGGAGCCCGGTGGCCCTGCCGCAGCCGCACAGGCCGTGGCGTCGCTGCTGGCCGACGGTGAGCCGATCGCGGTCATCGCGGCTGGACTCACGGGACTGATGGAGGTCCCGCAGCGGACCGAGGTCGTGGCCGCCGCACTGCAGCAGGCCACGGGCGCCGGCACCGTCATCCTCACCTCCGACGTGGTGACCTCACACCTCGGCGCGCTCGGAGGCCAACCCGGCGTGGTCGCCGCGGTCGGGACGGGCACCGTCGTGCTGGGGCTCGGCGTCACGGGGCGGGCGGCGAAGGTGGACGGCTGGGGCTACCTGCTCGGAGATGCCGGCTCGGGGTTCGACATCGGTCGACGCGGCTTGGCAGCCGCGATGGCAGGACACGACGGGCGGCGTGCCACCGCCTTGCAGGCCGCGGCCGAGGACCGCTTCGGTCCTGTCGCCCACCTGCCGGGCTGGCTCTACGCCCAGCCAGAGCCGGTGCACCTCGTGGCCAGTTTCGCACCGCAGGTGGCGGAGGCCGCCCGGCTGGGCGACACCGTCGCACGCGGCATCTGGGACGCGGCCGCCGAGGCCATCGCCGAGGCTGTGGCTGCAGCGCTGGACGGTGCCCAGCTCAGTGGCGCCGAACGACGCGTGTCCTTCGCCGGCTCTCTCGGACGCCTCGACCTCCTGCAGGACCGGGTCCGGACGCGGCTGTCACGACTGGACCAGCCCCCAACGCTGACCGGTGCCGCCGGCGACGCGCTGACCGGTGCCGGACTGCTCCTGCAGGCCGAGGTACGCCGGTGGCTCGGTCCGCTCACCTACAGCTCACCGGGGTCGTAGCCGTGGAACTCCGGGGGCCCGCCGGGGAGCGCGCGGCCGATGCAACGGCTGACGGCGGCGTGCCCGACGTCGTGCTGGTCGACCGGGACGTGGCGCCACAGCACCGCGCTGTCCTCCGCGGGGGCCACGACCAACAGGATCGACACGGCGACCTCCCGATCGTGGGGTAGCAGCGGGCGTGAGGGCGACGGGCACACGACCACCGCGCCCCCGTCGTGGCGGGCAGGGGTCTGGAGGGGACCGCCACCTACGCTACCGACCCCTCCCCCTGCTGACGCGGAGTACACCCGTGGACGTGACCTGCACCGTCGACGACGGCATCCTGACCGTCGCGATGGACGACGGCGACCTGAACACCCTCGATCCCGCCGCCTTCGCCGCCCTGATCGCCGCCCTCGACGACCACCCTGAGCCGGCGGCCGTCGTCCTGACGGGCCGTGAGGGCATCCTCAGCGCCGGGCTCGATCTGCGGTGGATGCAGTCCCATGGGCGTGCCGGTGTGCAGGAACTGCTCGTCGGGTTCGGGACCTGTCTGCTGCGCTGGTGGACGGAGCCACGACCCACGGTGTGCGCCGCCGGTGGGCACGCCATCGCCGCGGGCACGATGCTGGCCATGGCCTGCGACCACGCGGTGGCGACCGAGGGTGGGTTCTGGGGGCTGACCGAGACCCAGGTGGGGCTGCAGATGCCGCAGTTCGGTCTCGCCCTGGCCCGCGCCAACCTGCGCACCGACCGCCTCGAGGACCTCCTGCTGCCGGGTGCCCGCATCGATGCCGCCGCCGCCGTGGAGGCGGGCTACGCCGACGTGCTCGCCCCCGACCAGGCCGCTGCGCTCGCGCTGGCCACGGAGCGGGCCCAGGTCCTGGCCGCCCTGCCGGCGGCCGCCTATGCGGGTACCAAGCAGCGGCTGCGGGGAGCCCAGGCCGACGCCGTGCTCGCCGGGCTCCACGCCGATGTCGCCGTGCTCACCGAGCACCTCGAGGGCTGACGCGCCCCACCCGGTCGTGGATGAAGGCCAGCTTGGTCATCACCACCGGTGACAGGACGAAGGGGTAGAGGTCCGCCTCGCCCATCGAGCGGTTGACCGCGTTGAGGGCGTAGCTCAGCGGCAGCCAGCCGCCGATCAAGCCCTCGGCGTCGACCTCCTCGAGCCCGGCCGGGTCGACGGACAGCCCCGGCTGTGTGCCGCCGGGCAGTTGCGGCCCACGGACCTGCAGCCCCCAGGACGCGGCGGTGTGCAGCACACCCCGGATGTGGAGGTAGTGGGCGAAGGTCTCCGCCCAGTCCTCGGCCGGGTGCATCGTGGCGTACTCGCTGACGTGCTGCTCCCCCCACTGCTCGGGCGCACCCTGGGCGTAGTGGCGGTCCAGCGCGGCCTGGTAGTCCTCACGCTCGTCACCGAACAGGCCCCGGGCCGCCTCGCGGTCCCCCTCGCCCGGCAGCAGCACCGGGAAGAAGTAGTGCCCGATCTCGTGGCGGAAGTGGCCCAGCACCGTGCGGTAGGGCTCGCTGAGCAGGGTGCGTACCTTCTCGCGGTGGACCGCGTCGGACTCGGCGAGGTCGAGGGTGATCACACCCCCGGCGTGGCCCGTGGTCACAGGCTGCTCGGTGCTGGAGAGCAGGTCGAAGGCCACCCCCGTGCCCCGTGCCTCGTCCCGGACCTCGAGCGGTAGGCCGAGCCGCAGGAGTTGGAAGACGAGGCGACGCTTGGCCCCTTCCGCCACCTGCAGTTGGGCGATGGCGTCGAGGTCGTCCTCGGCCGGCCGTGTCCGTGTCAGCACGCAGCTGTCGCACAGCGCACCGGGCGCGGCTGCCCGCCAGTTGCACGCCGCCACCTCGGCGTTGGCGCACCGGGCGACCTCCGGGCCGACGGCCACCATCGCCATCGAGGCAGGGTCGAAGGCGAAGGCCGTGCCGCAGGCCAGGCAGGCGGTGTTGGCGAAGTAGACCAGTTGCCCGCAACCGGGGCAGGCGAAGACCGTCACCCCGATCCCCGCTGGGACGTGACCCGGAGCGCCTGGACGACGAGCTCCACAGCCCGGTCCCCCGACACCCCCAGACGGTGGATCCGCTCCGCGTAGGCGTGGGCGGCATCAGTGGCGGCACGTTCCGCGGGATCGGCTGCCGCAGCGACGAAGGTGCCGGCCCGGCCCCGGGTCTCGATGATCGCGTCGGCTTCCAGCTCCCGGTACGCGCGGGCCACGGTGCCGGGCGCCAGGGCGAGCTGCTCGGCCAGCCCCCGCACCGTGGGGAGGCGCTCACCGGGCAGCAGCGCTCCCGAGGACACCTGCTGCACGATCGCGGCGCGCAGCTGCTCGAAGGGGGGCTGCCCGCCCGCATCGTCGAGGTGGAGCTCCATCCTGGCTGCACCTCGATCGTCCGGGGTGCAGGAGGGTACGCGCAGCGCCGTCGAGGGTTCGCACCGTTGTCACCGTCCTGTCTGGCGTGGCGGCTGGAAGGCACGCATCCTGCCGCGGGTCGCTGGAGCAACGGGTCGGCGACGGTGAGGCGCAGACGGGCACACGCCCGAGGTACAGGTACAGGAGGCGGCAGGTGGCGACACGGGTGGAAGCGCCGGCGGAGCGTGAGCTCCCACCGGCGCTGCAGCGGATGGCCGAGATCCGACGTGATATCGAGTCCGGCCGCTGCCCCGTCCCCGCCGAGCTGTGGGTGGCGACGGGGCAGCGGTAGTGCCGCGTAGAGGGGCTCAGGCCTCCTGCAGGTCGCGACGCCGGAACACCGTGGTACCGATCGCCGCGGCGACGACACCGACACCGATCATGACGAGCAGCGGCAGGGGCTCGATCGACTGGGCCGGCACGGCGGCCAGCTGACGGAAGGGGCTCAGCTCCAGCGCCCACTCGGGCAGCTCGAGCAACCCACCCACGAAGTCCAGCAGGTAGGCGGCCAGGACCAGGCCGTAGGTCAGCGGCGCGGTGAGCCGCGGGGCGAGCCCGAGGACCGCGATCCCGATGCCGAGCGAGAGCCAGGCGACGGGGATGATGTTGACCGCGGCGACCAGGGCGTCCACCACCGCGATGGGGGAGCCGACGACGGCGGAGCCGATGCTGACCATGGCAGCGCCGAGCAGGGCCAGCAGCACCACGGCGATGGCCGCAGTGGCGATGCGGGTGACCAGCCACCGGACCCGACCCAGGGGACGGACCAGCAGGTGCTCGATGCGCCAGCTCGCCTCCTCCTCACGGATCGCCGCCGCCTGACCCGCGGCGAACACCGCGAGCAGGAGCGCGACGAGGGCGAAGGTGAAGGCGACGATGCCCTCGGGGGTGTCGATGTCGTACCAGCCGAGCTGGTTGCCCATCTCCACCATCGTGGGCAGGTCGGCGACGGCCTCGCTGAAGTCGCGGGACAGCAGCCCGAAGGCCAGGGTGACGATGCCGATGATCGCGCCCCAGGTCCGAGCCCCGGCAGCGGTCAGGCGGGTGGCGAGGTCGGTGTGTCCACGCACCGGACGCGGCGAACGGGAGGGCTCGTCGGTGGCACCCCCGAGCCACCCGGCGGTCAGGTCGCGCTGCGAGAGCGCGACGACGACGAGGAGGAGCAGCAGCACCAGGACGGAGAAGGCGGCGAACACCGTGGCCCAGGCCTCATCCGAGGGGTGCAGGTAGCCGACCCAGCCGAAGGGCGTGGTCCACCACACCCACTCCGGTGTGACGCTGGCGGCGGCGAGCAGCCGGAGACCGAGGAGTACGCCCATGACGCTGCCGACCAGCCCGACCGCACGGCGGTAGGAGGCGACCAGCTGGGAGGCGAGGGCACCGCCCAGGGCGAAGGTGGCGGTCAGCAGCGCTGCTGCACCACCGAGCGCCCAGGAGGTCGCGGTGTCCATCCCCGCTGCCGTGTGGCTCACACCGACGGCGACAGCGAAGCACAGGTGGGTGGTGAACAGCGCGGCGATGGCCGAGAGGGTCAGCCCGCGGGGGCCGACGACACCGGCTCGGAGCAGCTCGAGGTGCCCGCGCTCCTCGGCACGACGCAGCAGCCGTGCGCCGGCGAGCATCCCCCACACCGCCGCCAGGATCGAGAACATGCCCCACCGCGAGAGGGTGGCGCCCTCCACGGTGGTGAGCTGGACGAAGCGGCCGAGCATCGCCTCGAAGGCGGGGATGCCCTCCATCTCGGCGAACAGCGCCAGCTCCTCCGGCGTCGCGTACCGGTCCTCGTAGGTGGCGACGACACCGACACTGACCACGGTCAGGCCGGTGATCCAGGCGATGGCGGCACCTCGCAGCAGGCGCAGGTGGTGCCGGTAGAGGCGCAGCCACACGCGCACCGGCGAGGGTGGTGTGCGGTCGGTCCGGCCGTCGCCCGTGGAAGCAGCGGCGCCCGGCGGGTCGGTCGGTCGGGTGGTCGTGGTGGTCGGGATGGTCATGGTGCTGCCTCCTCACACGCGCCGGGTGCGGCGCCGGGATGTCACGCGCCCGCGCCGGCGGGGAGCTCGGTGGACTCGTCGTAGTAGGCGTGGAACAGCTCCTCGAGGGTCGGCTCACGCATGGAGAGGGTGTGCACCTCCGCGGTGGCCAACGCCTTGAGCAGTGGGTCGGTCGAGCCCTGCACCTGCAGCCGGATGGACCCGTTGGCGATCACGACGTCCTCGACACCGGCGACGTCGTCGAGCCTCGGCGGCTGGCCCGAGTAGGTGGCCTCGACGGTGGTGGCGTGCAGGTGCCGGAGATCCGCCAACGTCCCGTGCTCGACGAGCACGCCCTGGCGAAGGACGGCGACGCGATCGCACACCGCCTCGACCTCGGAGAGGATGTGGCTGGAGAGCAGGATGGTCTGGCCGCGGGCCTTGGCCTCCCGCAGGCAGTCCTGGAAGGTGGCCTCCATCAACGGGTCCAGCCCGGAGGTGGGCTCGTCCATCGCCAGGAAGGGCGCCCGGGTCATCAGCGCCGCGATGATGGCGACCTTCTGGCGGTTGCCCTTGGAGTAGCTCCGGCCCTTCTTGCGCGGGTCGAAGTTGAACCGCTCGGTCAACTCCTCACGGTAGGCCTCGTCGTAGCCACCCGAGGTGGCGCCGAGCAGGTCGAGGATCTGGCCACCGGTCAGCTCGGGCCACACCGTCACGTCACCGGGGATGTAGGCGAGGTGGCGGTGGGCTTCGACGGGCTCGCGCCACGCATCCACGCCCATGATGCGGGCGTGCCCGCTGGTGGGCTGCATCAGCCCGAGCAGGGTGCGCAGCGTGGTGGTCTTGCCGGCGCCGTTGGGGCCGAGCAGGCCGACGATCTCGCCCTCGTGCACGTCGAGGGTCAGCCGGTCGAGGGCGGTGAGTTCACCGAAGCGCTTGGTGGTCTCGGTGAAGCGGACGACGGGTGTGGTGCTCATGATGTGCTCCTGTGGTGGGTCGTCGGGCTCGCTGGGTGGTCGGAGGTGGAGCTGCGGCCGTCACCGCAGCCGGCTGACCCGGTCGCAGTGCCGCTCGGCGAGCACCGGGTCGTCGGTCAGGAGGAGGACGGTCACGGGGGTGCGCGGCGCCGCGCGACGGCCCGCGGGGGGGAGGTCATCGAGCACGTCCGTCACACCGGCAGCGGCCTCGAGCAGCAGGACGTCCGCGGCGGGTGCCGCGGGGAGGTCCCCGCCCGGGTGACCGGCGAGGTGGATGCGCCCGGCGAGCAGTTCCGCGTCGCACACGGGGTCGAGCCCATCGACCCGGACACGACCGCGGTCAGGGCGGCGACGTCCCAGCAGCAGCTCGATCACCGCTGCACGGACCCGTGGGTCCGTGGCGACGGCGCCGTGCCGCTCACCGCGGCGCACGACGAGGTCGACACCCTCCAGCTTCCGGCCGTTGCCGGTGCTGACGGTGAGGTGCTCGAGCAGCAACACCGCGATGCTCCTGGTCCGGGCTGCACCCCTCGTGCAGCACGGTCACCACGATGCCGGGCGCCCCTTTCCCGGCGCTTTCCGCCCGCTGTCGGCGGCGCTCGCCGGACTAGAGTGCGCCTCGCTGGCAGGAGGTGGCCGTGGAGTTCGGCATCCTGGGACCGTTCCGGTTGCTGGGCCCGGATGGCCGGGAGCGGCCGACCGCAGCACGCCAGCGGGACCTGCTGGCCCTGCTCGTCCTGCACGTCGGTGAGGTCGTCACTCGCGAGCGCCTGATCGACGCGTTGTGGGCCGAGGACCTGCCCGCCAACCCCGGCAACGCCCTCCAACAGCGCATCTTCCACGTCCGCAGGCTGCTCGACGATCCCGACGGCGCACCGAGGCTGGTGACCGCGCCGGGCGGCTACCGCCTGGAGGCGGCCGCCGAGCGGGTGGACGTCGCGCGGTTCCGACGACTGCACCGCGACGGCGCTGCGGCCCTGGCGGCCGACGATGCCGTGACCGCAGCCGAGCAGCTCCGTGCGGCCCTCGAGCAGTGGCGGGGCGCCGCGCTGCAGGATGTCACCGCACCCTGGGCCGCGGCGGCGGCGCAGCAGCTCGAGGATCAGCGCCTCAGCGCCAGCGAGGACGCCGCGGAGGCCGAGCTGCGGCTCGGGGAGCTCGCGGCCGCCACGGCCCGCCTCCAGCCGATCGTCGCCGCCCACCCGCTCCGCGAGCGGCCCCACGGCCAGCTGATGCGCTCCCTGGCCCTGGCCGGCCGGCAGGCCGACGCCCTGGCGGTGTACGACGCGCTGCGCAGCCACCTCGCCGAGGAGCTCGGGCTCGACCCCTCACCGCAGCTCCAGCAGCTGCACATCGACGTGCTCGACCAGCGGCTGGACCCCGCCACCCCTCCGACCACACCGCGGGGTACGCCACCAGCCACCCCGCCCCCCGATCCCGCGGAGGCGGGCCCCGGAGCGACGGACCGTGCGCACACCCGGCCGCCGGTGCCCGCCAGCAGCTTCGTCGGCCGCACGCAGGAGCAGGACCGCCTCGCCGAACTGATCGCCAGCGACCGGGTGGTGACCGTCACCGGGCCGGGCGGTGCCGGCAAGACCCGGCTGGTCACCGAGCTGCTCCGCCGGACACCGCCTCCCGGCGAGGTGGTGTTCGTCGAGCTCGCCGGCATCGAGGACCCCGACGCGCTGCCCGCCGTCCTCGCGGACGCCGTGGCGGTCCACGGCCCGGCGGGCGCGGCCATCATGGACCTGCTGCGCACCGCACTGGCCGCCCGACCGACCCTGCTGGTCCTGGACAACTGCGAACACCTGCTCGACGGGGTCCACGACCTGCTCGCGGCGCTCCTCGAGGACTGCCCCCGCCTGTCGGTGCTCGTCACGAGCCGGGAACCGCTGGGCATCGACGGCGAGGTGGTGTGGCCCCTTGACACCCTGCCCGTCCCCGATGCGGACACCTCGACGTTGGCAGCTGCCGCCGCGGCGCCGGCCGTCCGCCTCCTGCTCGAGCGCATCCGTACGGCGGCCCCCCACCTGCAGGTGGACGACGCGCACGCACCGGCGCTGGTGCGGATCGCGCGCGACCTCGACGGGCTGCCCCTGGCGCTGGAGCTCGCCGCGGCCCGGGCGCGGGTGATGTCGCTGGAGGAGATCGCGGAGCGACTCAGCGACCGGTTCAGCCTGCTGGCCGGCGGCCGGCGCAGCGCCCCTGCACGCCACCGGGCGTTGAGCGCCACCCTGACCTGGAGCTGGGAACTGCTGGACGAGGCCGATCGGCGTGCCTGGACGGCGGCTGCGGTACCCGCCGCCAGCTTCTCCCTGTCGCTGTTCTCCGCCGTGCTGGCGGCGGTCGATCCGGAGCGGGACGCCCTGGACGCGGTGGCGGCGCTGACCGACCGGTCCCTGCTCAGGGTCGAGGAACGGGGGCAGCCGACCCGCTACCGCATGCTGACCTCACTGCGGGACTTCGCGGCGGCCCGTCTCGACGACGATGCGATGACGGCACCAGCCCGTGACGCCCACGCGGCCAGGGTCGAGGCGGCGGTCAGCGCCGCGGACCGGGTGGACACCCACCGCTGGGAGCTCGATCTCGAGGTGCAGCGCAGCTGGCTGGCCGACCTGCGCCAGGCCCTCGGGTGGCGGCTGGAGCGAGGGGATCGCAGGGGGGCCCAGCGCCTCGCCGCCGCCGTGGGCTGGCTCGCCTTCCTCACCCCACTGACCGGTGAGGGGCGTCGGTTGCTCGACCGCAGCCTCGGGTCGCTGGACGGCATGACCGTCGAGGAGGTCGAGCCGCGGGCGGCTCTGTGGGCCGCAGGGCTGCGTGTGGGCGACAGCGACAGCGATGGCGCACGGTGGGCCCGACTATCCCGGGAGGCGGCAGCGCGTGCCGGTGACGGGTTCTGCGCCGAGCAGGCGCTGGCCTTCGAGACCGCCTTCCAGCTGATGTCCGGTGACACCGAGGGCGCGCTGGAGGTGATGCGGCAGCGCGCGGCGGCCACGGATGGCCTGCTGGAAGGCATCTGGCGGTTGCTGGCCGCCAAGGTGCTGACCGCCGTCGGCCAGCTCGACGAGGCGGAGCGTGAGGCCACCACCTCGGTCGACCGGCTCGACGCCGTGGGGGCACCCAGCTTCCTGTTCGCCGGCGACGTGCTGGTGCACCTGCCGCAGCTGCGGGGCGACGTGGCCGCCGTGCGGATCGCGGCACAGCGCTGCATCGCCGCGTGTCGGGACCACGATGCCGCCGAGCCGGAGGTGGAGCTGCTCGGCATGCTCGCGATGGTCGAGGCGGCCGTGGACGCCCCTGACCGGGCCGAGGAGGCGCTGGAGCACGCGCG
>SKTN01000170.1 GCA_007117945.1 Nitriliruptoraceae bacterium
CCGGAGGTGGCGGCGTCCAGCGCCGCCGCGGGGTGCCGGTCACCGCTCTCGGCGACCAGGCGCAGGAAGGCCGCCAGCGCCATGCGGACCCCCGCGGCGATGCCCCCTGCGACCTGTGCGCTCAGCCCCTCCGCGTAGGCGGGGACCTCGGCGGAGACCGCTGCGACGGTCCGTCGCGCCACCTCCGGGAGCTGGGCTTCCAGGGCGGCGGTGACCTCCGTGCCGAGCCGCAGGTCCGTGCCCGCGGGAGGGTGCGCGCTCGACCCGTCGTCGACGTCCACATTCATCTCCAGATGCTAAAGACCTGCGGTGAACTCCGCCTCTGTAGGCAAGAATCTACCTCTGTGATGCAGCATCATGGGGCTATGGCGCGGCGGACACCGCCGGCGACGCCCACCGCTCCCCCTCGAGGTACCCGCATGACCCGCTCCCTCTCCGGCCCGTCCCTGGCCACCGACCCGCAACCCCACCTGCTGGCAGCGCTGTGGCGCTGGGCGGAGCAGGACCCCGAGCGCCCCCTGCTGTCCCATCGTGAGGGTGACGCACTGCAGGGCTGGACCGCCGCGTCCCTGCGCAGCGAGGTGACGGCGCTGGCTGCCGGCCTGATCGCCCGCGGCGTCGCACCTGGCGACCGGGTGGCCCTGCTGTCACGCACCCGGGTCGAGTGGGTCCTGCTCGACCACGCCATCCTGGCGGCGGGCGCGGTGACGGTGCCGATCTACGACTCCGCGTCACCGGCCCAGGTCCGTACGATCCTGGCCAACAGCGGCGCACGTCTGGTGCTCGTCGAGACCGAGGCGCATGCCGCGATCGTGGCGGAGGCGACGACGCCGGTGGACGGCGCTGCGGCTCCCACCGGGCCATCGTCGGCGCCCATCGAGGTGCTGGGTCTGGCGTCGGGTGTGCTCGCTGAGCTGCAGGCCACGGGCACCCACCACCTCGACGCTGTCGAGGCCAGGGTCGCGGCGCTGCAGGGTGATGACCTCGCGGCGATCCTGTACTCCTCCGGCACGACCGGCGAGCCGAAGGGGTGCGAGCTCACCCACGCCAACCTGTGTGCGAACGTGGCACAGACGGTGCAGCAGGTGCCGGAGCTGTTCGGTGAGGGCGCCCGCACCCTGGTGTTCCTGCCCCTGGCCCACGCCCTGGGGCGCATCCAGGTCCACGTCGCCTTCGACCAGGGCGTCGAGGTGGTGGTGGCCTGCGGCCTCGATGAGCTGCCCGAGGAGTTGGCTGTGGCCGGCCCGACCTTCCTGGTGGCGGTGCCACGGCTGTTCGAGAAGGTGCTGGCGGGGGCGCGCGAGCGCGCCCGGGAGGGTGGCCGGCTGCGGATCTTCGACCGCGCGCTCGCGGTGGCCGCGAAGGTCTCGATGCGCCGTCGTGGCGGTCGCCCGGTGCCGGTGTGGCTCCGGGTCCAGCACGCGGTCCTCGACCGGCTCGTGGGCCAGCGGCTGCGTGACGCGCTCGGTGGACGGGTGTCGCTGGCCATCTGCGGTGGCGCGCCCCTGCTGCCCGAGGTCGGTCACCGGTTCGACGGCATCGGCATCCCGATCCTCGAGGGGTTCGGCACCACGGAGACGGCACCCATCGTCTCCGGCGGGCCAGCCCAGCCCCTGGAGATCGGGACCGTGGGCCGGCCCTACCCGGCGACCACGGTCCGTCTCGACGAGGACGGTGAGATCCTGGTGCGTGGGCCCCAGGTCTTCCGCGGCTACCGCGACGACGCGGCGGCCACGGCGAGCGCGCTGGTGGACGGCTGGTACCGCACCGGCGACCTCGGCGACATCACGGAGACCGGGCACCTGCGCATCATCGGTCGCAAGAAGGACATCCTCGTCACGGCCGGGGGCAAGAACGTGGTCCCGGCCCCGCTCGAGGAGCGCATCCGCGCCCACCCGCTGGTCGAGGAGTGCGTCGTCCTCGGCGACGGGCGCCCCTTCGTCACCGCCCTGGTCTGGGTGGACCCGGCGCGACTGCAGGACGGCCACGGGGCCGAGGCGGAGGCCGACCTGCGGGCGGAGCTCGACGGGGTCGTCGCCGCAGCCAACCGCACGGTGTCGCGCGCCGAGTCCATCGGGCGGTACGCGATCGTCACCGAGCCACTGAGCCTGGAGGCGGGATCGCTCACCCCGACGGCCAAGGTCCGCCGGGCGGCGGTGCTGGAACGCTTCGCGGAGCCCATCGACCAGCTCTACCGCACCCGATGAGCGCCGCGACCGGACCCCAGACCTGGCACCGGCGGGCGGTGCTGCGCGACGGCACCCCGGTGCTGCTGCGGCAGATCCAGCCCGAGGACCGCGACCGGCTGGCGCAGGGGCTGCGGGAGCTGTCCTCCACCTCGCGGTACCTGCGCTTCCACGCCGACATCGAGGAGCTGACCCCGGCGGAGCTCGACCATCTGACCCAGGTCGACCACCGCGACCACGAGGCGATCGTGGCGCTCGATCCGGACCGCCCGGACATCCCTGGGGTCGGGGTCGCCCGCTACGTCAGGGACCACTACGAGCGTCACGTCGCCGAGGCGGTGATCACCGTCGCCGACCGTTATCACGGGCAGGGTGCGGCGACGCTGCTGTTCGGGGCGCTGGCGGCCCGGGCCCGCGCCGAGGGCATCGAGGTGTTCCGCCACGACGTCCTGGTGACCAACCCGGCGATGCTCGCGTTCCTCGAGCACCTCGGCGCGACCCGCGAACGTGCGGGTGAGGACCGGTGGCGGGTCGACCTCCGGCTGCCGACCCACGCCCGCGACCTGCCGGGCAACCCCGCGGCGCGGGCCTTCCATCGGGCGATGCGGGAGCGCTCCTGCCTTCAGCGCCTGGCGCACCCCGAACGACGATCCCCGTCTGGCGCCACGTCCCAGCGCAGTCTCGCCGAGCACATCACCGCCGGACTCGCCGACGAGGGTGGCGACGAGGCTGCAGCGATCTGGCTCGCCGAGCGGGAGCAGCGACAGCCGAGGTGGCCGTCGGTGCCCTGACCCTGGCCGGCGCAAGAGCGCCGGCCCCGGTGTCTACAGACAGAGGTCCGTGCCCCAGTCGGTCTGGCCCCGGCCGGGCTGGCAGCGGATCTGGCGCAGACCGTCGATGAGGCGGAGGACCCCGGGTGTGCCGCCGGTGAACGCCTCGTCGACGAAGGTGAACCGGTAGCGGGTGCCGGCCACCGAGTCGTCACCCTCGATCTCGTAGGTCAGGATCACGTCGACCTCACCGGATCCGGCCGAGGGGTGGCGTTCCAGCCCGACCGGGTCGATGGGCGCATCGCTGCCGGGATCGATGCCAAGGACCGCGAGTGCGGACGAGACCGCGTAGTGACGCCAGCACGGGTTGGACGCGTCCACGAAGCTCGCGAAGGCCCCGACGTTGGTCATCTTGCCGTTCTCGCCCCACGTGGGTGCCTCGTCCCAGCCACCGACACCCGCGTCGCAGCAGCGTCGGCGCCGCCAGCGGCACAGGATCGCGATGAGGCCGGTGAGCAGGGCGGCCGCGCCGCCTGCTGCGCTGAGCTGTTGTCTGGAGTCCATGGCTGCTCCCCTCGGAATGCCTCCACCCTTCACCCTCAGGTAGGGGTCGTCAAGGGATCACCCCGCACCTCCGCCCGATCGGGCCCTCAAGGCGCCCGCGGCGCCGGCCGATGCTCCGACCAACGACAGCCACGACGCTTCGGCCCAGCTCGCCCGCAACACCCCGAACCCACCGCTGCTGACGGCGGTGTGTGGTCCGGCGGCTCGCCACGGCGGTAGGAGCTGCTGCCATGCTCATCGAGATCCGTCCTGCCGCGCCTGCGCACCCCGCTACGCCGCTGCGGCGACGCACGACCCCCGTCTCCGCGGTGCTGCTCCTCGTCCTGCTGGCGTTCGGCGCGCTCACCCTGGCCCAGCCCCCGTTGTGGACCCCGGAGTCACTGGCCTACGCAGGTTCGCAGGGCTGGTCCTGGCGCGGGGTCGCCTGGACGTTCGTCCATGCGGACCTGCTCCACCTCGGTGGCAACCTCGCGGTGCTGTGCCTGCTCGCACCCGAGGTCGAGCGTTACCTCGGTTCCTTCGGCCTGCTCGTGGCGTTGCTCGCCGGTCACCTCGGTGCCCTTGCCATGCACCTGGCGACCCACGGGTCGCTCGTCCCGATCTACGGCGCGTCGGGAGCGGCCTTCGCCGTCATCGCCTACACCGCGGCGGCGAGCTGGCACCTGGGTGCCGACGCACGTGGTCGCTGGTCCTGGGCCCTGCGTCCCGGCACGTTGCTGTACGTGCTGGTGGCTGCGGAGGCGTGCCGGTGGGTGATCGGCCTGGTCGCCGGCACCACGAGCGGTGCCGCGGCGCACCTCGGTGCGTTGGTCGCCGGGGTGCTCGCGTCCGGCGTGGTGCACCGGCGGTGGCCGGCGGCGCCGACGGCGGCGGCTGCGCGAGGATCCGGCGCGGTGCGTCTGCCAGCCGACGTGCGGGGGTAGGACGGCCGACCACCCCACGCCCGCCGACCGGCTGGATCCGCCGTGCCGTGGCGACGCGGCTGCGGCCCCGGTGCTCGCCGGTGCTCGCCCGAAGGGGACTCCACCGGCGGCTCCTGCCGCGCGGACCGGCAGGCGATCCCGGTCCGGGTTGCACGGACGAGCCGGCCCGACGGCCGCTCCCGGGTCAGCGGCGGACCCGCAGCGGGACCCAGGGGGAGTGCCCCTGGAGGTTGGCGCGGGTCTCACCGGTGCTGACACGCACCCGGTAGCGCCCGTCCACGAGGTTGAGCGGGACCCGGGTGGTGACCCGCCCGTCCGCGTCGGGACGGGCGTACCACCCGATCGTGGTGACCCAGGCGCCCTCACGGCGCTGCTGGAGCAGGACGTGGACCCGCCCGCCGGGGTTGGCGGAGCGCACCCGCGCCGTCACGGTGGGCCGTGCCGCGTACGGGTAACTCCGGACGCCGTCGACGGTGCGGTCATGGCCGGACACCTGGGCGGTGACCGCCGCACGGACCTTCACGGTCCGCTTCGCCGTCGAGGGTGCGTAGCTCGCGTCCCCTCGGTAGCGGACCTCGTAGCGGGTGTTGGCCCGGGCGGTCACCTGGCGGGTCAGCCGCCCGGTGCTATCCACCTGGGCACGTGCGATCCGCCGCTCGGCGCCCGACGCCAGGTCGATGGCGACGAGGTCGAGGCTCGCTCCGGGCGGCGTGGTGACGCGGCCGACCAGGGTCAGGGTCGCACCGTGCTCCACGGTGGTCGGGAGGGAGGACAGCGTGGTCGTGGTCGGTGCCCGCGCGACGAGGATGTCGCGGGTCTGGAGGCCATCCGAGAAGCGGTTGCCCGCCGCGGTACGTGCGGTCAGGCGGTGGCTGCCCCCCTGGCGGGGGGTGACGGTCGCGGTCCAGCGCCCCTGCGCATCGGTGGTCGGTCGTCGCGTCACGCTGAAGCCGAGGTCGTCGCGCAGCTCGAGGTCGACGACCTGGTCGGCGACCGGCCGGGACTGGCCGTCCCGGACGTGTCCGGTCACGGTGACGGGGCTCCTGGCGGTGCCGCTGGCCGCATCGATGCGGATGATCGGACGGTCGGGCTGTACCCCGTAGGTCCAGGTAGCGGAGCCGGCCAGGTGGGTGTCGTCCTGCGGGGTCCGAGCCGTGATCGTGACCTGCCCCTGTGACCACACCGTGATCGGGAAGCTGAAGGTCCCATCGGCGTCGCTGGTGGTCGTGCCGAGCACCTCGCCGTCGACCTCGATCGTCACCGGGACACCGGGTCTGAGCAGCGCCCGCTCGCCGAGCACCCGTCCCCGGACGGGGCTGGTCTGGCCGGCGATGAAGATGCGGTCCTCGAGGTCGGGGCTGGACTCCCCTCGGCGGGGCGTGAACCGCTGCTCGACGATGACCGGCTGGCGGTCGGCGTCTCCGACGAAGGCGACCTGGACGGTGACGCCGACACCGAGCGGGCTCGCGGGGATCGCGGCGCTGAAGCGTCCGGTGCCATCGGTGATCGCGTGGGTCTGGCCACCCCGTGGATCGAGGACGCTGACCGTGGCCCCGGCGACGGGCGCGCCGCCCAGCTCGACGAGTGCACCGGTGACGTCGATCGGCTGCCCGGCGATCGGGGCCGTGGCGTCCACGGCGAGATCGGTCACTGTCCGCTGTGGCTCGGGGAGCAGGGTCAGCCACCCGCCGGCGCGTCCGTTGGTGGGCTGTGTCAGGACCGCGAGCGTGCCATCCTCCGTGAGGGTCACGCCCTGGTGGATGGTGTGGCCGGGGAGGTCGTACCCGGCGACCTGGGTGGCGCCGTCGTCCGTGAGCCGGTGGATCGTGACGTCGTCGCCGGGCGAGAACGAGCGGGCGGCTGCCACGTGCCGGCCGTCACCGATCGGCAGGACCGCACTGGGGTAGGCACCGATGGTGATCGACCGGGTCGTCTCGAGGGTGGCAGGGTCGAGCTCGAGCACGCGGTAGCTCGAGCCCGTCTGGCCGCTGGGAGCGACCCAGATCGTGCCGGTCACCGGGTCGACCCTGATATCGCGAACGAAGCCGTTCACGGTCCGCTCGAGCGCCGGACTCACGGGGTCGCCGTAGGGGGTGCGGCGGGACACCCTTCCGGGTGTCACGCCCGCGTGGCCGATGACCAGGCCGGCGTCGTCACTGGCGAGCAGCGGTGTGTTCGGGAAGGGGACGATCACCGGTTCCGCATCCTCGTCCGCCAGGATCGTGACCACGCTCCGGCGATGCACGCCGGATCCGGCGTCGCTCACGCCGACCTGGAGGAGCTCATCGGTCGCCCGCACCGACCGCGGTGTGGCCGGCAGGTTCCACGACCACTCCTCGGTCAGCTCCTCGACGTCGATGAGGGCGACCTCGTTGGTGTCGCGCAGCCCGACGAACAGCGACTCGCCGTCGGGGGACAGCGCCATCGGGCCGGCGCCCGGCAGGTCCTCGATCAACCCGACCAGGTCACCGTCGAGGTCGATCACCAGCAGCTCGTCGTCCGCGGTGACGTAGATCTCGCCATCCCCACCAAGGATGTGACGAGGCAGGCTGACATCGAGGTCCAGGATGAGTGGCAGGCCCGCTGCCACCTCGTCGAGGTCGATGTCGACACCGACGGGGGAGGCGCCTACGGGCGCCGCTCGAACGACAGGCTCGAGGAGCAGGGACGCCACCAGGAGCGCACAGATGACCAGGGTCAGGGACCGACCGCGCAAGGGCACGACCTCTACGACGGGCCCGGTCCCCAGCGGCCGGTGGCTCCCACGCAGCGAGTCTGCACCACTCTGCGTTACAGCGTCAATCCTCCCTGCCGGGGTGCGCGCTGAGCACCGAAGTGCCGATCGCACCGGCGTTGACGGGCCGGTGCGCCGATCACACCGTACGGCGGCATCTCCGGGCAGTCGCAGGGCGTTCGGGAACGCCGACCGAGAGCCCGCTGCGACGCTGCAGGCATGCCGCTGCATGCTGACCCCGGCCATCGCTACCACCGACCGGAGCACCCGCACGACGGCGGGGACGGCAGGTGCCTCGGACACCGACGGCTGGCGCCGCCTCGGATGGAGTGAGGCCTCGGTAGGGCGCACCGTGAACGCGGTCGACGGGGTACGTGTCCGGGTACGGACCGTCGATGGGTGCACCGCAGGCCTCGTCGGGCAGGACGGCGTTCAGTCCGGACCGTGGCCTTCGTCGCGATCGCCACCCTCGAAGTACCAGGCAGTGCCTCCGTCGTGCGTGGCGACGTAGATCGCCGCGGCCACCAGTGGCATCGCGACCAGCGACCACACGGCGAGCCCGAGCAGCAGGTCGCGACCCCCGGACAACGCGACCCACAGCGAGCCGGCCGCGACGAGGAGGACCACGGCCCAGCGCAGGAGCCGTCGCCACGACCTTCGCGACGACGTCATGGCGGCATCCCGACGGTCTGCTCTCTCGCGCACGCGCCCGAGTCAACCACCACATCTGCGCGGCGGTTGCGACGGGTCGCTCCAACGGGGGTGGGGTCTGCCGGCTGCGCCGGATCGGTTGGTGCTCAGGTTGAGGCGCTGGGGGCGTCGCGCGGCCTGCCACGTTCCGGTGTGACGCCGGCGATGGCGCACTGCCCGAGGTCCTCGCCGACGCACGCCAGCACGGCGACGATCCGCTCGAGCTCCATCCAGGTGTGCGTCGTCGGTGCATGGCTGCGTCCA
Organism: Nitriliruptoraceae bacterium; assembly: GCA_007117945.1. Lineage (GTDB taxonomy): Bacteria > Actinomycetota > Nitriliruptoria > Nitriliruptorales > Nitriliruptoraceae > T1Sed10-7. The sequence goes on from SKTN01000170.1 coordinate 8,132, forward strand.
GTCAGCAAGCTCGTAGTTGCGGCGCCAGCTGGACTGCTCGCCGTCGAGCCTCAGCTCGATCACGGACTCGACGCACCCGGCACCGGTTCGTCACGGGTCGAGGACCGCCCGTCGACCGTCCCCCGCCACCACGGGCGCTCCTCCCCGCGGCGCAGCAGCACCTGATCATCGGAGCACACCTGCTGGCCACCCGCCGGTCCGATGGTTGCCAGGTGCTCGACGAGGTCGGCTCGACCCACACCGGACGGTCTGGCAGCACCATCGAGGTGGTACCGGTAGTGCAGGTGCACGGAGCCGTGCGCGAAGGTGTCGGAGCTCCGACAGTGGCAGCAACGAGGCCTTGGAGGAGGGAGCCATGGGCCGTACGGCGTCCCCCCGGGTCGTGCAGCCGTCCAGGACCGGCTCTGTGGCCGGGCGGTCATGACACCTGGTCCTCGCTACCTGGGTCCTGGTCATCCCGCCAGCACCCCAGCGAGGGGTGTTGGCGAAAGCGGTTCCGGGGGGTGTAGCGGTCGTTCTGTTGCAGTTCCCGAGAGTTGCGATCCGGGGCGACCACACGCCTGGAGCGGAGTTGCCACACGGGCTATTCGCTACTTCGAGTCCGTCTCCGCGCGCCTGAGGACGTGTGTTCGGTCGACCGTGCGGCGGTGGGTGAGGTTGTCAACTGGCACGCTGCGGGTGTCTGAGCGTCACCCGCTCCTGGCGTGCCACCGTCGGCCCCGTGCGCTAGCTAGCCGCCGTTGCTCGACGGGCATGTGTCCGTCGGCGGGACGCCGTCGAGGCGGTCACGGGTCCAGTCGATCAGCTCCGGCAGTAGCGGGGAGTCGGCCGCGACGACACCCACGTGGTCGCGATCGGGGTAGGTGCGGTACTCCAGTCCGTACCCGGCATCGCAGCGCGCCTGCACGAACCGCTCCTGCACCTCGGGGAGCACGAGCGGATCGCTCTCCCCTTGGCCGATCAGCAGGTCCGCGGCGATGGGCGCCGATGGGATGTTCTGCTCGATCCGGGTGGCGAGTGGCCCGGTCGACAGGTCGGCGAAGTAGGTTGACCAGTCCGTGCCGAGCGAGGTCAGGATCGAGGTGAACACCGCGGGTTCGGCGAGGCAGCGGCGAGCGATCTCGTCGAAGCTGACCCGGGCGCCAGGCCGCACGTAGTCACCCAGCGAGACGTCGTCGTAATGGGCCGCGTAGGCCTGCAGCATGTAGGTGGCGAACACGCTCCCGCCTGGCAGCGTTTCCAGACCCTCCAGCAGGCCGGTCAGGTCGCTGGCCGGCGCCAGGGCGGCGACGGCCTCCACGTTGACGTCCGGTGCGTACGTCGGGGCGAGGATCCCGGTCCACAGCGCGGCATGACCTCCCTGCGAGTCTCGCGTTCCGCACTTCGCGGAGAGCTTTCAGCGGCATTTACGTGACGGGGCTGTAGACGGTTGCGGGGATGTCGAGGAGGTCGAGGACCTGTTGTTGGAGGTCGGTGAGTTCGGGGTGGA